>CANQQS010000065.1 GCA_947626045.1 uncultured Clostridia bacterium
ACGATATGTAATGGATGATTAAAAAAATCTCTTGACAAACCGGCGTCAAAGTGTGTATAATACAAATAAGGCGATGACAAAGACAGTAGTTTCACGCGAAACCAAACGAGAGAGAGAACGGCGCGGCTGGGAACGTTCTTTTGGGGGTGTGGAATGAACACCACTTTGAAGCCGCGCGCGGAACGGTTTTCCTATTATGCGCGCCGTATACCCGAACGATATCGGGGAAAATGAAGTTATAAATCAGGGTGGAACCGTGCATAGTATGCGCCCCTGAAGAAAGGATATAAAAATATCCGTTTTCTTCGGAGGCGCTTTTTGTGTGAAAATCTCCGAAACGCAAACGGAACAAAAAAGGAGAGGATTTAAAAATGGCGGAAATCACAGAAATGAACGAGCTGCAAACGCTTCGCCACAGCGCGTCGCACGTTTTGGCGCAGGCGGTGAAAAGACTGTTTCCGGACACAAAACTCGCGATAGGTCCGGCGATAGACACGGGCTTCTATTACGACTTTGACACGGAGCACGCTTTTACTCCGGAGGATCTGGAAGCGCTCGAAAAGGAAATGAAGAAAATCGCGAAGGAAAATCTGAAAATCGAGCGTTTCGAGCTCCCGAGAGCCGAGGCGCTGGAGCTTATGAAGGATGAGCCGTACAAGGTGGAGCTTATCAACGAGCTGCCCGACGACGCGGTTATCTCGTTCTATAAGCAGGGCGAGTTTACCGACCTCTGCGCGGGCCCGCACGTAAACTACACGTCCAAGGTAAAGGCATTTAAGCTTTTGAGTGCGACAGGCGCGTACTGGCGCGGAGATGAGCATAACAAGATGCTTCAGCGTATTTACGGCACGGCGTTTATGAACAAGGCTGACCTCGAAGCGCATCTGGAACAGCTTGAAGAAGCAAAAAAACGCGACCATAACAAGCTCGGACGCGACCTCGAACTGTTTACGACCGTTGACTATATCGGTCAGGGCTTGCCTATAATGCTTCCTAAGGGCGCGAGAATAATCCAGACGCTCCAGCGCTGGGTCGAGGACGAGGAGCAAAAACGCGGCTGGCAGCTTACGAAAACGCCGTTTATGGCAAAGAGCGATTTATATAAAATTTCCAGTCACTGGGATCACTATCAGGACGGTATGTTCGTTTTGGGCGACCCCGAAAAGGACAAGGAAGTTTACGCGCTGCGTCCCATGACATGTCCGTTCCAGTACCAGGCGTTTTTGAACCGCGGACGCTCGTACCGCGATTTGCCGATGAGACTTAATGAGACGTCCACGCTTTTCCGTAATGAGGCGTCGGGCGAGATGCACGGTCTTATCCGTGTAAGACAGTTTACAATCTCCGAGGGACACCTTATGTGTACGCCGGAGCAGCTTGCGGGTGAGTTTAAGCACTGCCTCGAACTTGCAAACTATATGCTTGACATACTCGGACTTAAGGAAGATATAACCTACCGCTTCTCGCAGTGGGATCCCGACGACAGAGAGAAGTATATCGGCACAAAGGAGCAGTGGGACGAGGCGCAGGGCGTCATGAAGGATATACTTGACGAAATCGGTCTAGAATACAAGATAGGTATAGGCGAAGCCGCATTCTACGGCCCGAAGCTCGACCTTCAGATTAAGAACGTACACGGCAAAGAGGACACACTGATCACAATTCAGATAGACCAGATGCTTGCCGAAAAATTCGGTATGGAGTATACCGACAGGGACGGCACAAAAAAGAACCCGTATATCATTCACAGAACGAGTATCGGCTGTTACGAGAGAACTCTCGCGCTCCTTATTGAAAAATACGCCGGCGCGTTCCCGACGTGGCTCGCGCCCGTGCAGGTGAAGATTTTGCCGATAGCAGACAGACACCTCGATTATGCGTACGAGGTCAAAAAGAAGTTTGAGGAAAGCAACATATGGCGCGTGGAGATCGACGACAGAAGCGAAAAGCTCGGTTATAAGCTCCGCGAGGCGCAGCTTGAAAAGGTGCCGTATATGCTCGTTGTAGGCGACAAGGACGCCCAAGCCGGCACGGTATCGGTACGCTCCAGAAAAGAGGGCGACAAGGGCGCTATGGAAATCAGCGAATTTATAGCGCAGATTAAGGAAGAGATTGACAATAAGGTGAGATAAGTAACCGTTCTCCCTTTGCCGGCATAATATAACTTATGCGGCATGGGGAGAGGTGGTTTTTATGAGGCTCGGAATATCGCGCTCGTCAAGGCGAAGAACAAGGCACAGCGGCAGGCTCGGTATTATATTGTTTGCGGCTATGGTTTTTGCGGGCATAATGATAACGATTCTCATACGCCTTCAGCCGGTCGTAATTGACTATGCAGAAAAATACGCGTCATCGGTCGCCGACAGCGTTGTAAACAAGGCGATACAGGAGGTTTACTCGGACGGCGACTATTCCTACACCACCGAAATAAGCGGGAAAAGCGTCAGAACGGTAGAAACGGACACGGCGAAAATAAACCGCCTTAAGTCTGCATTAAATCAGGCATTACACGACGGCATGAGCGAGTGCGAAACGGTGTATATACCGCTCGGAAGCGCGCTTAATTGGTATTTTCTGTCCGGTATGGGACCGAAGATACCTATAAAAATATGCCCGATCGGCGTTATAAATATGGATTTACGCGACGACTTTTCATCGGAGGGCATAAATCAGGTGTACCATAAGATTTACCTTGACGTGACGCTTGAAATGTCGTATATCGGACTTATGTCCTCGCGCTCGCAGACAGTGCGTACAACGGCGCTTGTAAGCGAGACGGTAATCGTCGGCGACACGCCGGAGTATTACGGCACGGGAGAAATCGCCGTAGAATAAGGAGTTAAAATGAACGAAATACAAAAACGTATTGAGGAGCTTAGGGAACAGCTTAACTATCATAACCACAAATACTACGTCGAGGACGCGCCGGAAATAAGCGATTTTGAGTTTGACGCTATGCTTTCGGAGCTTGAAAGGTTAGAGAACGCACATCCCGAATACAAAAGCGCGAACTCTCCGTCCGTGCGTGTTGGCGGCGAGGCAGTGACGTCGTTCGCGCCCGTGCGCCATGAAGTGCCGATGCTGAGCCAGCAAAAGGCGTTTTCAAAGGAAGAAATACTCGACTTTGACAGGCGTGTCAAAGCTGTTGTACCCAACGCAAAGTACGTTGTTGAGCAGAAAATAGACGGTCTTTCGGTGTCGCTCGAATACGTGGATGGAGAGTTTACACGCGGTTCAACGCGCGGCGACGGCGTGACGGGCGAGGACGTGACTGAAAACCTGCGTACGATCCGCTCGATACCGCTGACGCTGCGCGACAAAATACCGTTTCTCGAAGTACGCGGCGAGGTGTTCATGTCGCACGACAGCTTTGAGAAGATAAACGCGGAGCTTGAAGAAACGGAGCAGCCGCTTTTTGCAAATCCGCGTAACGCGGCTGCGGGATCTCTGCGTCAGCTTGATCCTAAAATCGCCGCGAAACGAAACCTCGATATATTTGTGTTTAATATTCAGCAAATACGCGGGGTGGAAATAAAGTCGCACACCGAAGGACTTGAATTTTTGAAGGCGCAGGGTTTTAAGACAATTCTCGACAAAAACGAGTACGCGAACATCGAGGACGCGTACAAGCGGATCGAGGAAATAGGCGAGGAGAGGGGAGATCTGTACTTCGATATTGACGGCGCGGTCGTAAAGGTAAACGACCTCGCGTCGCGTGAATTGCTCGGAGATACCGCCAAATTCCCGCGCTGGTCTATCGCGTACAAGTACCCTGCCGAAAAGCAGACGACAAAAATCCGCAATATAAAGGTTCAGGTAGGCAGAACGGGCGTTTTAACGCCGCTCGCAATTCTCGACACAGTGCGCATTGCAGGCTCTAACGTGTCGCGCGCAACGCTCCACAATCTCGACTATATACGCGAGAAGGATATACGCATAGGCGACACGGTTGTGATTGAAAAGGCGGGTGATATTATTCCCGCCGTTGTTGAGGTAGCAACAGATGAGCGCACAGGTGAGGAAGTTGAATTTAATATGCCGCTGCATTGTCCCGAATGCGGCGCGCTCGTTGTGCGTGAGGAAGGCGAGGCGGCGTACAGGTGTACGGGTATAAGCTGTCCGGCGCAGAGAAAGAGGAATATTATACATTTTGTGTCACGCAGCGCGATGGATATTGACGGGCTCGGTCCCTCAATTATCGAACAGATGCTTGAACGCGGACTTATATCTGACGCGGCGGACTTGTATTATGTAAACCCCGTTGACATCGCGGATATGGACAAGCTCGGTGAAAAGTCGGCGCAGAACCTTATAAACGCGCTCGAAAAATCCAAAACCAATCCGCTATACCGCCTTATAAACGCGTTCGGCATACGCCACATAGGCGAAAAGGCGGCGAAAATACTGTCGGCGCACTACAAAACGCTTGACAATCTGCGCGCCGCAACGGCTGACGAACTGACGATTATACCCGATATAGGTGAAAAAATGGCTCTTTCCGTCACGGAGTTTTTCGCGGAGGAACAGAACAAGGAATTTATAAAACGACTTGAAGACGCTGGCGTGAGATGCGTTGACGATACGGAAAGCACGGCGCGCGACAACCGTTTTGAGGGTAAGACGTTCGTGCTTACAGGAACTCTTGAAAAATACAAGCGCAGCGAGGCGGGCGCGATTATTGAAAGCTACGGCGGCAAAACGTCGTCGAGCGTGTCAAAGAAAACGGATTACGTGCTTGCCGGCGCGGAAGCCGGAAGCAAGCTCGATAAGGCTAATGCGCTCGGCATAACGGTTATAAGCGAGGGCGAGTTTGAGGAGATGATAAAATGATAGAGGAAAAAGCGTTCGCGATGAAGGACGAGCTTATATCCGTGCGGCGCGTTCTTCATAAAATCCCCGAAACGGCGTACAGCGAAGTAAAAACAGCCGAATATATAAGAAATAAACTAACCGAATACGGCATACCGTACGAAATTGTGACGGAAACGGGTACGGTTGCTACGATACACGGTAAAAACGGCGGTAAAACGGTACTTCTGCGCGCCGACATAGATGGGCTGCCGATAAACGACGAAAGCGATTTTGAGGTAAAATCCGAGCATGAGGGATATATGCACGCGTGCGGTCACGACATACACGCCGCGTGTCTTTTGGGGACACTAAAACTCTTAAATGAAATAAAGGGGACACTAAACGGTAATGTAAAATGCGTGTTCCAGCCCGCCGAAGAAGGGGACGGGGGAGCGCTGCCGATGATCAAAATGGGCGTGATGGAAAATCCGCACGTTGACGGAGCGTTCGCGCTGCACGTCGAACCACTCGAAAAGACGGGCAATATACAGGTCAAGGACGGCTCGATTATGGCGTCGCCCGACGATTTTAAGATAACGATAACCGGCAAAGGCGGTCACGGCGCGTATCCCGAGAAGTGCGTGAATCCGCTTACCGTCGCCGCGGAAATACTTGCAAAATGCCACGAGATACCGAATAAATACAATCTCCCGTGTGTTGTGACAATATGCGAGATACACGGCGGCACGTGCAGAAACGCCATACCCGACACGGCTGTAATGACCGGTACGGCACGGTCTTTGGACAGCGACACGCGCAAGAAGCTTGTTGAGCTTATAAACGAAATCGTAGCCGACACGGCTCGCAGTTTTGGAGCGGAAGCCGAACTTGATTTTAACATACTTTTTCCTCCCGTTGTTAACGACGGTAAAATGAACGATATTGTGCGCAAAAGCGCGGAAAAACTCGACTGCGTAAAGGATGTGGTTGAGCTTGAAACCGCGTCAATGGCGGGTGACGACTTTTCGTATTTCGGCGAGCTTGTACCGTCGTCTTATTTTAAGCTCGGCGTCGGAAACGAGGATATAGGCGCCGTTTATCCCATTCACAGTCCGAAATTCAAGGCTGACGAGGACGCGCTGCCGATTGGAGTATCTGTTTTGGCGCAGTGTGCTGTGGAATTTTTGGATACTTTTGGGGAGTAGGTTTACATAATATTTTTATGTAAACTAAATTTACATTATTTGGTATGTTATGGATAAAATTATAATTGTTGACTGCAGAGCGAACGACGAAACGATAAAAGAATTAGAAAAAACAGGCAACGCGGTTATTCCGACGGTAAAGCTTGACTGTCTGTACGACGCGGTTGCGTCGCACGCGGATATGCAGATACATTATCTCGGCGATAACCGTTTTGTTTGCGCGCCCGAAGCTTACGATCATTATAAAAAGCTGCTGCCACACGGCTTTACGCTTATAAAAGGCAGCGCAAAACTAAATTCAAAATATCCCGACGATATTGCGTACAATGCAGCCGCGCTCAAGGACTGTGTGATTTGTAAATCGCGCTGTACGGCGATAGAAATTCTTGAAACGTATGGAAGTAAGGGTGCGGACATTCTGAACGCCGCACAGGGGTATGCAAAATGCAGCACATGCATCGTAAGCGGTCACGCAATCATAACATCTGATAAAAGCATAGCGAGAGCAGCCGAAAAGCACAGTATAGACGTTCTTAAAATCCGTGAGGGTTATATTAAGCTTCAAGGAATGAACTACGGATTTATCGGCGGAGCATCGGGACTGATCGATAGGAACGTGCTGGCGTTTAACGGCGAGCTGTCGACGCATCCGGACGGAGATAATATAAGAAGCTTCTGCAAAAACCACGGTGTGGAGATCGTTGAATTGAAAAAAGGCATACTGACCGATATAGGCTCGATTATAACCAATACAGATTTTTAATGCCTTAATCCTTAAAATTATGCTTCCAAGTAAAATAAAGAGCGATTTATCCGACTTGGATTTATATTTTGCTATACTCCCTTTTTAGCGTCAGCTTGTTAATTTTCCTGCGGGTGCTTTTCGAGCCAGTCAATGATGTCAAGGCTCTCATACAGCGGCTTGCCGTCAATAAACAAACACGGCACCTGATCCTTGCCGCCGATTTCCATAAGGCGCTTAAAATCCTCCTCACTTTTCATTACGTCGTGCATTTCAATATCCGTCCTGCCGAGGCGCTTAATTGCGTCAAACACTCTCACGCAGTACGGGCATGTGTCAAATTTGTAAAGCGCAAGTTTCATTTTTTATTCTCCTTTATAAATTATTTTCTTCAAATATAAAATCAATCTGCCGCGACAGTATATCGCTGCGTACAAGCGTTACTCTTACCCTATCTCCAGTTTCATAAATGCGTCCGTTACGCTTGCCGTTAGCTGTACCGCTTTGCTCATCATACATATAGTAATCATCGGTCATACTGTCGTAACGCACAAGCCCCTCTACCGTATTATCAAGCTCAACGAATATTCCGAAGTCTGTTACGCTGGACACGACCGCATCAAAACTTTCACTCACAAACCTGCTCATATAAGCTGCTTTCATTAAATCATCCGCGTCACGCTCTGCATTTTCGGCTGTTATCTCCGCTTCACTCGAATGTGAGGCCGCTTCCGCAATTCCGCGCGGCGATACGTTTTCTTTATTTATGAGCTTTGTAAGCACACGGTGTACAACAAGGTCGGGATAACGTCGTATCGGTGATGTGAAATGGCAGTAGTATTTTGCCGCAAGTCCGAAGTGACCGAGATTGTCCGGCGCGTATCTCGCCTTCATCATGGCGCGCAGCATTTCGCCTGACACCGTTCTCTCACCGGCGCTGTTCTTAATCTCGTCAAGCACGCGCTGAAAATCCTTCGGCGTCACCGCTTTGTCCTCTGCGCCTGTGTTAATCTGCAATCCGTATTTCAATATAAGCTTGTTGAAATCGCGTATTTTATCGACCGACGGCGGCTCATGCACGCGGTATATAAACGGTATGCCCGCTTTTTGAGCCGTTTCCGCAACCGTTTCATTCGCCGCAAGCATAAATTCCTCAATCATTCTGTTCGACACGCCGCGTTCGGCGGCTGTTATATCCTCCACCTCACCGTCGGCGTTCATCACAATATGACATTCGGGAAAATCAAAATCAATCGCGCCGCGGCGCATACGTTTGTTTCTCAGTATCTCCGCAAGACGTTCCATCTCACGCAGCATCGGCAGCATATAACCGTACCTTTTGTCAAGCGCATCGTCCGAGCCTTCAAGGAGCGTGTTTACATTACTGTATGTCATGCGTTCCTTCGAGCGTATCACCGTTTTCGCAAGACAGCTGTTTATAACGTTTCCGCTGTTGTCAATTTCCATAGAGCATGTAAACGCGAGCCTGTCCTCGTTCGGGCGCAGAGAGCATATGCCGTTTGACAGTGTTTCGGGAAGCATCGGTATCACTCTGTCCGGCAGGTACACGCTTGTGCCGCGCTCATACGCCTCTTTGTCAACGGCACTCCCCTCCCCTACGTAGTACGACACGTCCGCTATATGCACGTGAAGCATATAATTTCCGTTATCGAGACGTTCAACGGACACCGCGTCGTCAAAATCCTTCGCGTCGTCGCCGTCTATCGTGAATATAAGCTCCGAACGTCTGTCCTCTCTGCCGTTTATCTCGCATTCCGTGACGGTCTTTGCGGTATGCGCGGCTTCATTAAGCGTTTCCGCGTCAAATTCACGCTTTATTCCGCTGCTTATGACTATGCCTTCCATAATTCCGCTTACGGAGCTTTCGTCGCCGAGAATGTCGGTAACGGAAGCGTATATTCGTCCGTCGGCGTTGTAGTCAAGAGCGGAAGCCACAGCCCTATCCCCCACCGCCGCACCGCGGCTGTTTTCCGGCGCAATATATATTTTTGAATATATGCGCCGGCTGTCAGGGCGTAGACACAAGTAGCCGTCTTTTTCCTTATATATAACTCCGACAATCGTTTTATTTGCGCGTTCAAGCACACTGATAATTTTACCTTCTCTGTGGTTTGATTTGGAGAAGCCGTCAGGCTTTACAATTACCGTATCGCCGCTGAGCGCATTCGCCATATCCGAACCCGACACAAATATATCATCGCCTTCGTCGGGCATGACAAAACCGAAACGTCCCGACGGATTACAAATAAGCGTACCCGTTATACCGTCCGTTGTATCCGCGGGCGCGTATCTGCCGCGCTTGCTTTTAACAATCCTGCCGTCGCCGGTAAGCTCCGAAAGTATGTGCCTGAGCTTTTGCTCGTCGGCTTTCGGCACTCCGAGAACCGCTGCAAGCTCCCCGAATTTCAGCGGCACATATTCCTTTGAATTTATATATGAAGCAACTCTTTCTTTCCTGTTCATATCCTTCTCCCATCATACTCATGATAATATTTTACATTAAATTCGAAATATGTCAATATTAATTTTCATTTTGGTAAATACTACAATGTAACACTTTTGTCATATTATAGTAACATAATTACTATTGACGAAATTTGCGGTTAGTTGTATAATAACCTCGTGCGATTTTTTAAATACGCTTTATTTTTAGCGAAAAAAAGAAAGGAATGAAAACGCAAATGAAAAATAAGAGCATAGCAACTCTTACTATTGTTGTGCTTGCCGCTATTCTTCTCAACTATGTTGCATTCTTCGGACTGAACGTTGGCAACTTTGAGTACGGCGGCATGTTCGGCAATAACGGCATCAAGAAAGGTATTGACCTTGCCGGCGGCTCGGTTATAACCTTCCAGGCTGTCGAAAAAGACGCAAACGGCAACAAAATCGGAGACATTGTCCCCTCGACCGAGGACATGACGTCCTTAAAGGGAATTTTCGATTTACGTATGCAGGCTGAAGGTTATACGGAAGCCCGCATATCGAGCAGCGACGACGGTAAGATTACCGTTGAAATCCCCGAAATGCAGGATACGGACGCGGCGGCGGAGCTTCTCGGCACAACCGCAAAGCTTACGTTTAACGACGCTGACGGAAACGTAATTCTTGACGCGGGTACGGATCTTAAGAGCGCTTCGTACGAGTATGGCGCAACGGATCAGGGCGGCGTCGCAACGCATCACGTTAAGGTTGAATTCAACTCCGACGCGAGACAGAAGTTCGCTGACGCCACAAGAGCGGCGGCGGCACGTGAAAGCGAAGGCAAAAACTACATCGCCATAGTTAAGGACGGCGAGATCGTTTCGCAGCCGAGAGTTTCAAAGGAAATTGACGAGTCCTCATGCGTAATCACCGGCGACTTTACCGCTGAGTCCGCAAGACAGCTCGCAAACCAGATTCAGTCGGGAAGCCTTCCGGTTGACCTCGAAATCGCGGGTGCGAACAAAGTCGGCGCGGAGCTTGGTCCGGACGCTCTGAAGAACAGCATTATAGCTGCTGCAATCGGTCTTTTGCTTATCATGATATTCATGGTTGCAATGTACAGACTTCCCGGCCTTATCGCCGACATATCACTTCTTATCTATGTCGGTCTTATGGCGCTTATCATGGGTCTGTTCCACTTCAACCTCTCCCTTTCGGGTATCGCGGGTATTGTCCTGTCGATAGGTATGGCGGTCGATGCCGACTGTATCATATTCGAGAGAGTTAAGGAAGAAATGCAGCTCGGCAAGACAATAAGAGCGTCGGTTATGTCAGGCTTTGACAAAGCATTCTCCGCTATCTTTGACTCGAACGTAACAACCATTATCACATGTATCGTTCTTATCCTGTCAAAGATAAGCACAATCACCGGCTTTGCATGGACACTCGGTATCGGCGTTGTACTCAGTATGTTTACAGCGATTGTAATTACCAAGTTCCTTATGAAGCAGCTTTTAGGTATAGGTATTGAGAACAGAAACCTGTTCTGCCCTGCAAAAGCTAAAAAAGGAGGTGCGGGAGCCAATGCTTAAGGATTTAACAAAGAACAGATGGAAGTTTGCCATAATTCCCGCTCTTATAATAGTCGTGGGAGCGATATTCGGATTTATACACCAGGCAAACGATGGATTTTTCAATTTTGACGTTGAGTTTATCGGCGGTACAAGAATGGAAATCGACTTAAAGCAGCAGTTTAATAATGACGAGATTGCACAGCTCGTACAGGAGGCGACTCCCGAAAATGTAAACGCTGTTATTCAGAAGGGCAACACAGATACAACGGTTATCATAAAAGTTCCCTCACTCGGCAACGCTCCCGCTTCCAACGCTGAGGCAGCGGACACCACAGCATCAGCTGCACCCGAGGCGGATACGGCGGCAACCGGGACAAACCAGATAAGAACCGTTGATGATGAAATGAGAGAGAATATTATAAACGCTCTCAAGGATAAGTACCAGATTACGGATGATAACATCATATCCGTAAACTCCGCGTCCGCAAGCTTCGGTAAAGAAGTTCAGACGAAAGCTATTCTCTTCGCGCTTATCGCCATAGCTTGTATTCTTATATACATCGCTATCAGATTTGAGTGGAGAAGCGCCGTTATGGCGGTTATCGCGCTTGCAATAAACGTGTTTATCATGGCTTCGGTTTATACGATTACGTATATTCCGCTTAACACAACGTTTATCGCGGCAATGCTTACGGTTATCGGTTATTCTATCAATAATACGATCGTTATTTTTGATAGAATCCGTGAAAACATGAAGCTGCGCAAGAAGAATGAGACAATTTCCGAGATGACAGACAGAAGCATACGTGAGACTATGGGCAGAACTATCAACTCGACAATCACAACGCTCATCACAATCGTACTCATCTATATTCTCGGCGCGTCCACAATCAAGGATTTTGCGCTTCCCCTTATCGTGGGTATAATCGCGGGTGCGTATACGTCCATATTCCTCGCAAGCACCTTCTGGGCTGTTTGGAAGGAGTCTGATATCCAGGCTAAAGCGCTTGCCGCTCAGGACAGAAAGAACGCAAAAAAGAATAAGTAATTTACAAGCATACAAAACAAGCGGTTCGTGTTTGAATCGCTTGTTTTTTGCTTTTTTGTGTTGACTTTTTAACGGCGGTATGGTATAATAACCTTCGTTGCGGAGAGGTGGCCGAGTGGTCGAAGGCGCAGCATTGGAAATGCTGTAACGGGGTAACTCGTTCGAGGGTTCAAATCCCTTCCTCTCCTCCATTAAAAACGGCTTGGTTATGCGAAAAACTTAGGTTTTATGCGCTTTCCGAGCCTTTTAATTTTTACTCGGCACAAACGATTTGACCTTACCTTTATCGGTATTTGTCGGTATTTATCGGCGGTTATGACAGTCAAAATGACAGTCAAAGATTTTTACCTATGCTCCGATGGCTTTTCGCAATATTTCAACGTCGTTATGGATATAGACTGACGCCGTTACTCCTATGCTTGAATGTCCCATTAGTTTCGATATAGTGTAGATGTCTACTCCCTTTTCCCTAAGCACCGTACCGAAGGTATGTCGTAGCTCATGTAGGGTCAAGCAAGGGATATTACACTCGTCAGCCATTTGCTTGAGAGGTTTACTGATGTGTTTACCATAAACATTGGCGTTTGTACAGTTGAATACCCTCTCTGACACTCTGGGTAACGACTGTAGGCAATCAGCCAATTCTTGGTCAATCGGTATTTGTCGTCGGCTGGCTGACGTCTTGACTTCGTAATCAATAACGCCTCCGCTGCGTATTGGCGGACTGACAGATTCGTTGATACTAATGATTTTTTTATCAAAATCTATGTCAGACCACTTTAATCCCAGCAGTTCGCCTCGACGAATACCTGTTTTCAGCACCGTCAGTATGTCGTATTGTTGGTTTTTGATTGCCCATTCAATGGCTTTAGCCTGTTCTGTGGCGTTTAATGCGCGTTTTTCTTTTGGTCTTTGGGTAGACTGTAGTCGTACATTGTTCACGGGGTTTTTGTTACATATATTGTTATCCATAGCCTTATTAAACATATCATTAAGGATAACGCGCAGTGTTTTTAATAACGCTAAGGATAAGTTCCTTTGGCTATTAAAGAAGGCTTGTATATCCAATGGTGTAATTGCGTCCATAGGTCGCTGCTTAAAATACGGCTTTAGATACTTTTCAACCCGTGTCCGATACGTGTTCTCATAGGTGTATGGTCGAACCGTGTTTTGCTTATATACGATTAGCCATTTGTCTGCCCATGTAGAGAAGTCCATTGATGAATGCACATCGTCACTGGTTACTGAATATTGTCGTAGCCATGCGTTTTTCTTGATTTTTACTTCTCTTTCGCTCTTGCCATAGAACGATTTACGTATTCTTTTACCGTTATTATCTATTCCTGTAGTGATTTGTAGCTCTATCCTACCGTCCTTTCGTTTGGTTATGCTACCATCTAACATTGTTTTGTCCTCCTTTTGGGTAAAAAATGTCGATTTCGCATAGCACATAATATATTTTTGTTACTAAATATATATTATAGCACACGAAATCGACTTTGACAACTATTTAATTATTGGTGAGAGATACCACAAATAGAACGTAACAGATGATACGTATGTATATCTATTTGAGCATTTATCGCCTTCGCAGCCGAGAGCAAATGGTATCCTCCCCTGTTCTATCGCACGTCGTAAACATTCAATGTCCATGCCTAAGAACTTTGCTACCTTTGTGGTAGGTATTTTCTGTGGGTATTCTCTAACGAGTTCGTCCAGTTTGTTTATCTTGCTGCGAACATGGTCGGGAAGTATACTAATTTTGTCTATAATTTGACCGTTAATGGTTTAAATTCCTCCTTGTTCGTCTAAGCTCGTACTCCCAAATCCGCCCTTCCGTTCTGCTGACGCTTTATCATCGGTCGTTATGCCGAAAGGCAAGAATATGCCTTGACAAAACGCTGTTCCTGCGGATATATTTAATCCCTTAGTGAATGGAGCGTCATTTATCAACTTAATCAGTATATGCCCCTCGTTGCCGACATTGCCGTAGTAATCACCGTCAATTATACCGACCGTATTCGCCAAGCGTAGACCATATTTAATGCCGTAGCCGCTTCTCGGACACATCTGTAACACCCAACCCTCGTCCATTTTACACTTGATACCTGTGGGAATTGTAACGGCGTGTCTTTGAGGCAACTGTATGTCAAGCGGCGCAAAGAAGTCGTAGCCTGCGCTACACGCTGTAGCCCGTTCCGGCGAGCGAATATTGTTATAAGCAGAAAGAATAACGTCTTCGTAAGGGAAATAACCTAATTTCTTACACTCTTTCCTGAACTGCTCATACGAAACCCTTTCAAACTTGGCTAAGGCTTCGTAGACGCCGATAATGCCTATGGTGTTATACTGCGAATCCATGCTCATGACGTTCTTAGAGTAGTTCGGGAGCAATCCCTTGTCGGTGTTGCGCTTGATAATATGCCGTACACAGTCGAGCGCTTTAAGGCACAGTACGGTTTTATCTTTAAGCGTAGTCAGGTATTGCTCGGTCGTGTCTGATTCGTATGCAAGGCGAGCCAGATTGATTGTATTGACTTTGACACTGCCCACTTCAAGGGCGGTACCGCCAACGCTGTTAAAATACAAGTTGTCCGACTGTTTCCAATCGGCTTGGACTATTTCTTATACGCCTTTAGGCGCAAATCCCCTTTTCCAAATGCGTATCAATAGCATTCGTACTTCTCTTGGCGAGAATAGTCTCTACAGGTTGCGATTGCTTTTGTCCTCTAACCTTTCTAATTGGATAATCTACCCCATCAACAAAATAATTGCGCCCAGTATTTATGTGCTTTATTGTCGATGTGTTCACGTGATAATATTCTGCAATTTGCCAACATGGATAACGTGTTGTTGAAAGTAACCATTTGATTTCATCTACCTCATCTTGCGTTAAATTATATGGGCATTCTGTTCTTATTGGATAAATTTCGTTTTCACGCCTGTGGGTAATACCAAAATTTATGCTATGAATCAATGTTTGATTAAATGGTGGAGAAAATAATCGACCTATTTCCGGCTCAGTAAGCTTATTATCTTTAAGTTCTCGAATTATAGTATCAACCTGTTCTTCGGTAACAATAGACAATGGATGAGCCTCGCCATAAAGATGTGGTGGGTCTTTCCGTCTACAACGGTTACTGAATCGCCTATACATCGCATTATTCCGACAGCTTATCCGACTATATCACCGGCAAATAACGCTTCTGAAGGCGTTGAACACGTTTATATAACGCCTTCTGGTAAGAAGTATCATGTAGCAGGCTGCCGTCATGTTCGCGGCTCTGAAGTAGTTGAATTATCCGTTGATGAAGCCGTTGCTCTCGGTAAGGAACCATGCGGGGATTGTATAAAATAAAAAAAGACACTGCCACTTATTTGGTTGCAGTGTCTTGTGTTTTGTATACACGCTTTATACAATATTCCTTCATAAATGCTATAATATTCTCATCTTTTCCGCTTTCGTAATAATCAATCAGTAACGTCTTAAAATCTTCTATCTTATCAATCGGGATTTGAAATATTCCTATATTATGTTCAATCAAGACCTTGTTGGCTACCAACTGAGCTACACGCTTGTTACCATCAATGAACATTTGCGTTCTCGCGGCATAGCAAAAATGCTTTAATGCCCGTTCTTCAATATCAGCAATAGCATTAATCTCGCCTAACGTATCAATAATTGTTTCAATGTTGGGTATTTCCGGCTCCCATGTCGTACCGCCTACCTGTACAGGGATCGTCCTAATTTCTCCAGCATACTGAAACAGCATATCACCAGTCAAATTATTAAATTCCCGCAACAACGATATATTTGTAGGATACTCCAAATTATTCATCAAAAATTGCCATGCTCGTTTCATGTTGACAACAAACAAAACCTCTTCTGTTGATGTATTTGTCGGTATATTTTCCAGAATCGCCTCTGTTTTAGGGAATGTCGTTCCCAGTCCCTCAAG
>CANQQS010000066.1 GCA_947626045.1 uncultured Clostridia bacterium
TCCTCCTTTTGTTTTGTATATGATATATATTATTTTGCGGCGGAGTTTAGAACATGAATATCCGGCTTTGATTCCATAGCAATAATCATAAAATATTGACAAAAAATCTGTTTTGTGATAAAATTATTAAATCACAATAAACCTGAAAGGGAGGAAGAAAATATGAAAAAAACAATTACATGTATTGCGGCGGCGTTTACGGCAGTGACTCTTTTAGCGTCATGCGGCGGCGGTTCGTCTCCAGCAGCCAAAAGCCCCGAGGACGAAGTTCGTCAAACCGCTACGGCGTTCATGGACGCATGTTTGAGCTATGACCTTGACAAGGCAACGGGGTATGTCACCGACGAGGATCTTGTCGAAATACCCGACATCATAGAAAGCATGGAAGACGGTATGGGAGAATATGAAAGCATGATTCCCGATAAGGATAAAGACGCAATACGCGACAAAATAGTCAAAATTGTCCGTAAGCATGTATCTTATGATATTGATGAAATAACCGTTGAAGATGACGAGGCGAATGTAACGCTTACCGTTAAAGAGCCTGATCTTACCACGGTAGACAGTGATGCTTTCTCCGAGAGCGATCTTATGGATATTATGGAGGACTCTTTCGGCTTTGATATAACCGACGGTGAAGCTTTCATGGAAGAGTACGCTAAGCGTAAAGGTGTTGATATGGATGATTTGTACTCTATGTTTACATCGGGAGATCAAGATGAACTCATAAGCGACGTGTATAATACGTTCAAAAACGAGTTCGACAGCCTTGTCGACAACATGCTGAGTATGATGGACGACGCAATGGACACCGCAGATGATGAAGAAACCGAAGTTGATCTCACACTTGAGAAACAGTCCGATGGTCAATGGCTTATTTCTGATGTGTATTAATTTTATATAATACAAAAGACCTGACTTTCAATGTCAGGTCTTTTTTACATATTTAAACAAAATAATCCGGCACGAATGTTTCACGCATATCGATATAACCCATGAAATCGCGCTGTGTCACGCCGTCAATCGTAAATTTAACCGTTTTCACGCCGTCAAGCTCGGTCAGCGAGTTCACAATCTGGTAAATCGTGAGTACCTCCAAATCGCGCCCTTCGGGGTGGTTGTCCGCAACGGCGCGGCTTATATCCACGCACACCGTCTCACCGTCAACGCGCGCCTTAAGCCCGCCCTTGATTTTCGGGATAACGCGGCGGATTTTACGGTTGCTGTCACGACCGTCCACAAGCTCGTCCAGCACGCGCTGCGCCATGCGCTCTGTACTGCCCTCTGGAATTGACGTCTTAACCGGCACGAGCCGCAGCATTTCCGCATCCACAAAGTACAGCCGCGTTTCCGTCACCGGCACATGCGCGCCGCGCCCCTGCGCCACAGCCGCGATTGTCAGCACAAAAATCAAAAAATATGTAAAATACCCCAGGCAGCCTGCTTTTTTCTTCAACGTAAAAACCTCCATAATAATGCTATAAACATTATATGAAGGCTTTTGTGCAAATATTACCGGTTTTTTGCAAGTTCGAGCGCTCTCGCGAGCTGGTCGGGGCAGGACGTACCCTTGCCGTTGCAGTTCGTACCCTTAAGCCGCGTGATAACGTCGTCGATGTTCATGCCCTCGACAAGGCGGCTTATACCTTGCGTGTTGCCGTTGCAGCCGCGCGTAAACTGCACGTTTCTCACAATTCCGTCGTCAACCTCAAACGTAATCAGCGCGCTGCACACGCCGCTCGGCTCATATGAAAATTTACCCATTTTCTTCTCCTCCTTTCCTCAATTATACAACATAAAGCCGCTTTTTTCAATATGGTATTGACTATGCCGAAAAAAAATTATATAATAAGTTAAACCAATTTATAGGAGGAATTAAAATGAAACTGTTTCTGGACACCGCTAACGTCGATGAAATCAGACAGGCGAACGACATGGGCGTTATCTGCGGCGTTACGACAAACCCGTCGCTCATAGCGAAGGAAGGCAGAGATTTTGTCGAGGTAGTAAAGGAAATTACGACTATTGTTGACGGTCCGATAAGCGCGGAGGTTATCTCGCTCGAGGCTGACAAAATGGTCGAGGAGGCTAAACCGCTCGCGGCTATCCACAAGAACATCATAATCAAGATACCGATGTGCGCGGCAGGTCTTAAGGCTGTAAAGCAGCTTACAAAGCTCGGTATAAAGACGAATGTGACGCTCGTATTCTCGGCGGCACAGGCGCTTTTGGCGGCGCGCGCGGGCGCGACGTACGTAAGCCCGTTCCTCGGCAGACTTGACGACATCGGCACGAACGGCATGATCCTCATCGAGGAAATCGCGGATATATTCAAGCTCCACGACATCAAGACGGAGATAATCGCGGCAAGCATCAGACACCCCATTCACGTAATCGATGCGGCAAGAGCCGGCTGCGACATCGCGACCGTGCCATACAAGGTTATTACGCAGATGATTAACCACCCGCTTACCGATAAGGGTATCGAAAGATTTTTGAAGGACTGGGAAACCGTTCCTAAAAGTGAATAAAACTGTTGACATTTCGGCGGATGTGTGATATTATAATTGTGTAAAGCGATGCTATAACAAAAAAGCAATTATATCACCAAACGGCAAACCCCTCAGAGAGTGCTAGTCTCTGAGGGGTTCTTTTTGAGATTATGTATATAATCAAAGCCGGGGTTGTTTACTTCTTATTGGCAAACTTTCTGTCCAACCACTTGCAGAAATAATGTGAAATTATGTCTGCCACGACAGATATTATAAGCGCTGCCATAATATTAAGCAATTACATCACCTCCTTTCGGAGATTTGTTTGCCAATACACTAATTATATACCCCACCATGTCACATTTTGTCAACAAATCACGCAAACGCAAAAAAAGAACGGTTCAAATGAACCGTTCTTTTAATAATCACTGATTAATCATCAATTACTTTATGAAAGCACTGTAGATGATTACAGCAGCCTGAGCTCTTGTAGCATTAGCCTTCGGAGCGAATGTACCGTCACCCATACCGTTTATGATACCTACGTTAGCGAGGTCATAAACCGCTGCCTTAGCCCAGTCAGCGATGTCAGCATCATCAGAGAATGCTCCAACTGCTGCGCCTGAGAGCGACTTGTTCATTACGATTGCAGCCTTCTGCGTCATAAGAGCCATCTGCTCTCTCGTGATAAGGTCATACGGACCGAAATTACCGTCGCCGTAACCTCTTACGATGTCGAGCTGAGCCGCAACTGCTACATTGTGATAGAACCAAGCGTCTGTCGGAACATCGAGGAAGGTTGTATCAGCATAGTCACCCGACTTACCGATTGCGTTGATAAGCATCTGAGCATATTCAGCTCTTGTTACCTGACCGCCCGGATCGAATGTGCCGTCTCCTCTACCGCTTATGATGTTCTTAGCAGCAAGTGCGTTTACAGCCTCCTGAGCCCAGCTGTAGTTAGCCATATCGGTAAACGGTGATACGCCGCCGAGCAAGCCGCTGAGCAAGCCGTTGTTGCCGTTAGCGAGTACGTCACTGCTGTTCTTGTCATTTTTGCTGCCGCTTCCGCTGCTGCTGCTTGACGAACTGCTGCCGCTGCTCTTCTCATTTACCTTATAAGTTGCAACAGCTTCCGATGTTTTCTTGTTAGCATCGGTGTATGTTACTGTGAAGTCGATAGGCTCATCCTTCGGAGTCTTAGCAAGCGGTGTAAACTTAATTGTATACGTGTTGTCAAGTGAGTGCGGAAGTACAACTTCCTCATCAGCATTGTTGATGTTTACTCTGGTCTTCTTTGTCTCTCTGTTAGCCTTGGTATCCTCTGTAGCACCACTCTTAAGACCTACTGTCTCAATGGTGATACCTGTTGCGGAAAGAACATTGTAGGAAGCCGCGTCAACATTGATTGTTACAGATTCAACCTTTTCGTTGTAAGCCATATTGGAACCTGTCTTATCCTTGGCTGCCTTTGTTGTGAGCTTGAGCGATACGCTGTCGCCTACATATACAGTCTTTGTTGTCTTAGCCGGTGTGATCGAGCCTGCCTGCGTCTTATCCTTGTCGCTGCTGCTGCTGCCACTCTCACCGCTTGAAATTACCTCGCCGTTATCAACAATCTGGAGTTTAGCATTAATACCGTTGTTGTAATGGAGAACAACACCCTTCAGCATTTCAAGAAGCGTCTTGCCTTCGCTTTCGCAATACTGACCTGCAAGGAGGTTGTCGAGCTGCTGCTTAGTAAGCTTCACACCATTGTAGTACGCAGTATAGTCCTCATCGTATACAGCCGGATCGCCATTCTTCTTTGTAACTTCGAGAGCCGCATAAGCCTGGTCACTAAGCTCACCTGACGGTTCGTCTATAAGACCCTTGGTGCTGCCCTGTGTGATAAGCGGAATCTGGTTGTCATACTCAACCGCACCTGCAGCGGGAACTCTCGTCCATGCCGCCTTAAGTGTCTCATTATTATCATTATAAATTAATTTGTCATCGCCCTTGCTGATTGACGAACCCTTCTGAAGCTCAGCAAAATAATCTGTTGTCAAAGCACTCTGAAGGTTAATTGTAATTACAGCAAGTACATCATTTTCAGGTTTAATAGCTTCCGATGCTGCGAATGTTATACCATAAATAGTATTGTCGGCTTCTACGTTGG
This sequence comes from uncultured Clostridia bacterium, assembly GCA_947626045.1. Taxonomy (GTDB): domain Bacteria; phylum Bacillota; class Clostridia; order UBA1381; family UBA1381; genus Hominilimicola. The sequence goes on from CANQQS010000066.1 coordinate 4,651, forward strand.
AGTCAGTAAAGCCTTTTACATTAAATTCAACGCTTACGTCAGCAACGCCGTCCTTCAATGCAACATTGGAGGGAAGGTTTACCTTTGCCGTAAATGCCTCTACACCATCGGTAAAGCCTACGCTCTTGACATTGAGAACTACCTTTGTGTCATCGCTTGCATCTTCGTCATATTCAAAGATGATACCCTTCTGTACATCTATCGTCGGCTTAGTCGTCGGAAGCTGAACGTCAGGATTTACGCTCGGCTTCGGAAGCGGCTCTTCGATTTCAGCATCAGGATCCTTCGGAATTCTTAAAGTAGAAACCGAAAGTGTATTATTGTTATCATTATAAATTAATTTGTCATCGCCCTTGCTGATTGACGAACCCTTCTGAAGACTCATTGTGAAGTTTGATGATAATTCACTCGCAAGGTTGATTGTAATTACAGCAAGTACATCATTTTCAGGTTTAATAGCTTCCGATGCTGCGAATGTTATACCATAAATAGTATTGTCGGCTTCTACGTTGGAGTCAGTAAAGCCTTTTACATTAAATTCAACGCTTACGTCAGCAACGCCGTCCTTCAATGCAACATTGGAGGGAAGGTTTACCTTTGCCGTAAATGCCTCTACACCATCGGTAAAGCCGGCACTCTTTACGTTTACTACCATCTTTGTTGTTGTACTCGAATCCTTATCGTATTCGAACACAATACCTTTATCCTCCGCGCTTGCCGTTATGGTAAATGCGGCAAAAACAGAGAATATCATCGATATAACGCAGATAAGCGCTATAATCTTTTTGTTTTTGTTCATCATTATGTACCCCTTTCAGAATATCCTATATTTTTAATAGCAAGCAATTCAACTGCATAAAGCAGTTGAATTACTTGATATTAAGCAAAATTAACCGTTATTAGTTCTTCTTTTCAATGGGAGTCGGATTTGCAACTGTAATCTTCTGATTAACGCTTCCATACGGCGGCTTATTAACCGTAAACTTCAGAACATTTGAAGCATCAGCGGCAATTATATCACCATCACTATCTGTATCAATTTGTTCTACATACTGAGCTTTACTATCCTTGTTTACTGTGAGCTTCAGTATTTCGGAAGCATCAGCGGCAATTACCTCACCATCACTGTCAGCGTCACCAACAAGGAACTCAACGCCCTCAGATTTACCTGCCTTGAATGTACCTGTTAATACCGTAAATGTTGAATTTTCGCCGGTCGGATAATAGCCCAACTTTACGGTGTATGTAACTTCCGGATCTTCTTCACCGACTACGCTGTCCTCAATAAGACCTGTATTCTCAGGCAGACCCGTATTCTGATCGATGCCGATAACCGCCTCTGCCGCTACCGATGTATCGGTCTCACCCTCAAATACGAGGAAGGTCATCTCCTTAGCCGGATCAGCATCAGCAGGCTTCTCGAGTGTGACCTTATTTGTCGCAGCATCATATGATCCCTTAAGACCATCACTCGACGTAATGTCGGCAGCCATAGCCGTTGTCGCAACCGCAGCTGTAACAGCCGCTACAGCAGCGCATGAGAGAAATAGTTTTGTGAATTTCTTCATTTTTTTTACCCCTTTTCTTGATAAAATTTTTTTTGTTTGTTTGAGTGTCTTAAATTTTTCGCACGACACACATACAAGTTACATTCATATAAATACATTATAAACGATATGAGACCAAATTTCAATCATTTTTTTTATTTTGTGCGATTTCGTCATATTGCACATTTAAATAGGGCGCTGTTTGGTTAATTTGACTATGGATTTCCTTGTAGTCGAGGCAAAATCTCTGATTTTGGGGAGGGGTGATTCTATTTCGTTTCGCATTTGGCACCCCCTGCCGTATTGACCCCCTTGCTGAGGGGGTCGAAATCTTTGATTTCGGGGGGTGTTGAAATCCCACACAAAATATGATACACTATCTTCGAGGTGAAATCAATGTATAAATCATACCAAGACGAATTAAAACTCCGAGCACGCGCATTACGACGCTGCGCAACAAAGTACGAGAGACATTTATGGTATGATTTTCTGTCTCAATTTCCTCACAGATTTAATCGTCAAAAAGTCATAGGAAATTATATAGTAGATTTTTATTGCCACGATGCAAAACTGGCGATTGAACTTGACGGCTCGCAGCATTACGATAATTATGGTAAGGATTACGATAAAAAGAGAACGGAAAATCTGGGTAAATACGGAATAAAAGTAATAAGATTCAGTAATTTGGATATTGAACGGAATTTTGCGGGTGTGTGTGAAACAATAGATTTAACTGTTAAGAAAAGGGTTGGCACCCCCCAAAAGCCGTAAACGGCTTTTGACCCCCTCATAGAGGGGGTCATCCTCGCCCTATTTAGACCCACCTCGTAGAGTGGGTCATCCGATAATACACACAGGAGATGATTACATGGATGATACAATAGCGGCAATATCCACGCCGGAGGGTGCGGGCGGCATAGCGGTCGTGCGCGTGAGCGGCGCGGACGCGGTACAAATCGCGGACAGGGTATTTTCCGCGAACATTACCGATGCACCGTCGCATACGGTACATTACGGACACGTCAAAAACGAACGCGGCGAAACGGTGGACGAAGTTCTTTTAACGGTAATGCGCGCACCGAAAACATTTACGCGTGAAGATGTTGTCGAGATAAGCACCCACGGCGGTTTTTCCGCGCCGAGAGCCGTTCTTGACGCGCTTATCCGCGCGGGCGCGCGTCATGCCGAGCCTGGCGAGTTCACGAAACGCGCTTTCTTAAACGGCAGAATCGATCTGTCGCAGGCGGAAGCGGTGATAGATGTTATAAATTCCTCAAATGATCTCGCGCGGCGCACTGCCGTGTCGCAGCTCGAGGGCGCGCTGTCAGCCGAGATCAAGGCGGTGAGGGACAAGCTCGTGCATCTCGCGGCGAAAATGCAGGTACTCATAGACTACCCCGACGAGGATTTGGAGGACGTTACGACGGACGATATACGTGCTGTTACGCTCGAGTGCGCCGCCGAAACAGACAGACTGCTCTCGACAGCCGACAGCGGCAGAATACTGCGCGGCGGCATACGCACCGCGATTGTCGGCAAGCCAAACGTCGGAAAATCGTCGCTGCTTAACAAGCTCGCGCGCGAGGAAAGGTCGATTGTCACCGATATAGCCGGCACTACGCGCGACGTTATAGAGGAATATATAAATCTCGACGGCATACCTATTATACTTACCGACACCGCCGGCATACGCAGGACGGACGACACCGTTGAGCGCATCGGCGTTGAGAAGTCGCTGAAGTCGATAGACACGGCTGATTTCGTTATCGTGCTTATAGACGGCAGCAGCTTTTTTGACGATGAGGATATTGAGGTGCTTCGCGCCACGAAAAACAAAAAGCGGATTGTGCTGATAAACAAGACCGACCTCGGTCAGAGCAAGTATATCGAAGCCGTTAAAAGCCGCGCTGCGGGAAGCGCGGTGCTGGAAATAAGTGCGAAAACGGGGCTGGGTCTGGACAAGCTTGCGGCGGAGATTAAAAACGTGTACCGTCTCGGTGAAATAGCGCAGTCGGGCGGCGCAGTCGTGACGAATATGCGCCACAAAACGGCACTCATAAAGGCGACGGACGCGCTTAAAAACGCAGCGGCGGCGATAGATAACGGTATGCCGGCGGATATAGCGTCGATCGACATTAATGACGCGATATACGCGCTCGGCGAAATCACCGGCGAAACGGTGTCGGACGATATTGTGAACGCGATATTCCACGAGTTCTGCGTCGGTAAATAACCGAAATGTGAATAAATATTCAATTATAATGAAAATTTAATTTATCTATTGCTATTTTCGGAAAACTCTGGTATTATATAAGGTAAGATAATTTGGGGGAGATGATTGTTGAATGTTTGATTGGGTTTCACAGATCGGATCGGCTGTTTCGGGATGGATAGCCGGATTTCCGGCATTCTGGGCATCGTTTTCGTCAAGATTCGCGGCGACGTTTATAACCGGTAACAGGTGGGAATGGTTTCTGAGTGGTCTCGGATATACGCTCCTGATTTCGCTCGTGTCTGTTATACTCGGATGTATAATCGGCGTTGTTATGGCTATTATGCGCATATCGAAAAGCAGATTTCTGCGGGCGGTTTCCGGCACGTACATAGACGTGATACGCGGCACGCCGACGATGGTACAGCTTCTTATTATAAATTACATAATATTTGCGTCGGTAAACATTGACCGCTGGATAGTCGGCTCGATAGCGTTCGGCATTAACAGCGGCGCATACATAGCGGAAATAGTCAGGGGCGGTATACTTTCCATTAACGCCGGTCAGACTGAGGCGGGACGCTCGCTCGGTATGACGTCGGGACAGACGCTCTGGCACATAGTTCTGCCGCAGGCGATTAAGAACATACTTCCCGCGCTCGGCAACGAGTTTGTTGTGCTTATAAAGGAAACAGCGGTCGTAGGTATGATTTCGAACATCGACCTCGTCGGCGCGGCGCGAAGAGTACAGGGCAGAACGTACGACTATCTTGTGCCGCTTTTGGCAATAGCCGTCATATATTATGTGGTAATAAAAATCATAAGCCAGCTGCTCGCGCAGATTGAAAAGGCTATGAGAAAGGCGGACAAACGATGATAAAGGTAACGGGACTTAAAAAGCACTTCGGTGATTTGGAGGTATTAAAGGGTATAGACCAGCATATAAAGCAGGGTGAGAAGGTCGTTGTAATCGGACCGTCGGGCAGCGGTAAATCGACGTTCCTGCGCTGCCTTAACCTGCTCGAAATACCGACCGAGGGTGAAATATTAATCGAGGGCGAAAGCATAACGGCGCGTAATACGAACGTAAACGCGATACGCGAGAAAATGGGTATGGTGTTCCAGCAGTTTAACCTGTTCCCTCACCTCACCGTTCTCGGCAACATAACGCTTGCGCCGATAAAGGTAAAGAAAATGCCGAAAGCCGAAGCCGAAAAGCTCGCGATGGAGCTTTTGGAAACGGTCGGTCTTGCCGACAAGGCTAACTCCTACCCCGCTCAGCTTTCGGGCGGTCAGCAGCAAAGAATTGCGATAGCGCGCGCTCTCGCGATGAAGCCCGACATAATGCTGTTCGACGAACCCACATCGGCACTCGACCCCGAAATGGTCGGAGAGGTTCTCGCAGTAATGAAAAAGCTCGCGGACGACGGCATGACGATGGTCGTCGTAACTCACGAAATGGGCTTTGCGCGTGAGGTCGGCTCGCGCGTGCTTTTCATGGACGGCGGCTACATCGTCGAGGAAGGCACGCCCGAAGAGGTATTCTCAAATCCGCAGAACGAACGCACAAAGGAATTTTTGAGCAAGGTGCTGTAAAAATGTATTCAATCGCAAAAGCGATGGAAATAAAAAAGAAAAGAGGAAAAACAATGAAAACAAATTTCAAAAAAATCACGGCAGTTTTAGCGGCGGCTGTTTTATCGACGGCGGTTCTCGCATCGTGCGGCGGCTCCGACGCTCCCGCGACCGACAGCAACGCGTCTGACACTGCGGCGTCAACGAACGGCGGCGAGCTTGTAATGGGTACGAACGCGGCGTTCCAGCCGTTCGAGTACGTTACGGAGAACGGACTTGTTGACATCTATGACGGTATCGACGTCGCAATCGCGAAGAAAATCGCGGATGAAAACGGTATGACGCTTAAGATTGAGGACATGGAGTTCGACGGTCTTATAGCGGCGGTAAGCACTGGCAAAATCGACATGGCTGTAGCGGGCATGACCGTTACGGAGGAGAGACAGCAGAACGTTGACTTCTCCGACACATATTTCACCGCGTCGCAGGTAATGGTAGTACAGGCGGACAACGAGGACATAAAGACAGCCGAGGATTTGAAGAACAATAAGCTCGTCGGCGTTGTACTCGGCTACACGGGCGACAACATCGTAACCGACACAATCGGTGTGGACGAAGCGAATATCACACGTGCAAACAGAGGTATTGACATCGTTCAGGACGTAAAGAACGGCAAGCTCGACGCGGTTGTTATCGACTCCGCTACGGGTAAGGCACTTGCGGAAGCTAACGGCTTAAAGGTTGTTGAAGATCCCGAAGCTTTTGATAGCGAGGAGTACGCCATAGCCGTACAAAAGGGCAACACCGAGCTTCTTGACAAAATCAACAAGGTTCTTGCCGAAATGAAGGCGAGCGGCGAAATCGAAGAGCTCGCTGTTAAGTACAACAGTGAAGTAGGTATAGAAGAATAATTATATTAAGGAAAAAGGCTGCCCGAGTAGCAGCCTTTTTTTGAAGGAGGACAAGCGATGCGGCTTGACAAATACATTGCCGCGTGCCGCGCGTGTACACGTCGTGAGGCGAGAGAGCTTCTGAAAACCGGCGCGGTTACCGTAAACGGCACGGTCTGCCCCTACGGAAACGAAAAAATCAACGAGGCGGACGACATAAGGTTAAGCGGCGTGCCGCTCATATACCGCGAGCATCTCTACCTTATGCTTAACAAGCCCGCGGGCTACGTGAGCGCGGTACGCGACCGCCGGTACCCGCCCGTCACCGACCTCATACCGCCGGAGTTCGCTCACATGAAGGCGTACCCCGCCGGGCGGCTCGACCGTAATACCGAGGGACTTTTACTGCTCACGAACGACGGCGAATTCGCCCACCGTCTCACATCACCGAACAAAAACGTCTACAAGCGTTACTTTGCGCGGCTCGACGCGCCGATGCAGGAGGAGGATATAGAGACGTTCGCGGCGGGAATGGAGCTTAAAGACTTCCGCACCAAACCGGCGCGGCTCGAAATAACCGACAACCCATACGAGGTGTACGTTGAAATCATGGAGGGCAAGTACCACCAGGTGCGGCGAATGTGCGCGAAGGTCGGGAAAAACGTACTGTACCTGCGCCGCGTCGCGATAGGCGGACTCAAGCTCGATGAAAATCTCGCCGTCGGCAGCATGCGCGAGCTTACGGACGAGGAATTAAAAAAAGTGTTCTCAAATTGAGAACACTTTTTTCGTTATGTAATTATTTACCGGCGTTTACCGTAACGGACGCAGTGTCTATATACAGAGTATCACCTGAGTATGTCGTTGCGGATGTGTCCGAGTTAAGCTCCTGCGCCATTAATGTTGTATTGTAACCGATGCCGCCGTGATAGCTGTCTGACAGTGCGAACACACCTTCTTTGCCGTTTAACGACTTAAACGTAAGCTTCATTACTTTACCGTCCGTCTTTGCCGCCGCGTCCTCGTCTACGGTAACATAAACGGCTTTCATAAGATTTTCGCCCATATTCGCGTTGTCATCTTTTAACGCATTCGTGATTTCCGTATCACCGTTCACAGGCGCGGACGAAACATACTCAAAGTTTTCCGTATTATATTCGACCGCAGCCGTTACGCCGGAAACAAATGTATTGGCGGGAAGGTTCGATACGTTTACGTATAAATCAACGGTATCACCTTCCGCAACGGTATCGGAAGCCGCGCTGAGAGTAAGTGTCGGCTTGCTTTCCGCCGCTTCATTTACCGGCGCATCCTCGGAGGTTATCTGAACAGCGTAAGCTTCTTCGTCCCAATTTGCTTCCGCGTTTATTGCCTCGCTTATCGCGCGCAGCGGAATCATCGTTCTGTCACCTATAATCTGCGGAGCAACGTCGAGCTCAACAACTGTTTCGGGAGCTTCAAAGTCCTGACCCGCGAAAAGCGAAGCGAAAAGACCGCTCATATCATAAACCTTCATATTCGCATCGTCAATTATAAGACGCACCCATGTGTTATCGTCGGCGCTTTCAATCTGAACCTGACGCAGATCCTCGTTCCATGACACTTTAGCACCCATTGCCTCGAACACGCCTCTTGCCGGAACAAGCGTTCTGCCGTCAACAATGACAGCTCCCTGATCCTCGAAGAATATCTTTGTGCCGTTTACAAACACATCGGGGTTGGCATTTTCGCGGTTTGCCGCGAACGCGGGGCTTACCGCCGCGCACATCATGGCTGCCGCCGCGATGATGCTTATTGTTTTTTTCATATAAATCTTCCTTTCCTAATTGGATTCATCTCACATTGTAACACAAAACTTCGGAATATACAATATTAAATTTGAATTTGACAAAAATTTCGCAATGCCGGACTTGTTATCTTTCATTTTCCGCGCTTTCTTCTTCAAGATTTTCCAGTGCAACGCGCACGGCTTCTATTACAAACGCCGAAAATGTGCAGTCTTTGCCCTTTATGGAGTTTTCCACCGCTTCAATAACGTCATTCGGAAAACGTATACATTTATTTGTGGTCGGCGGAATTGACGGTATTTTAAATTTTTTCATAGTATCACCCCTTGCAATACTATTTTATGTGCGTGAGGTATTATTGTATGTATATCAATTGTAACGCAAAAGTATTGCAAATTAAGAAAAAGGTGTTATAATGAATACAGAAAGGGGCGGTGATTATGTTGTTTTTCAGGATACGCATGCGTATAAGAAAGTTAATTACTCATATTGAACACGGCACGGTTATCGGTCGTACGGAAAAAGGAAGGCTTATAGTAAAATTCGATAGCGGAAAAACAAAAATATTGAATGACGAAAAAGAACCGATACGGGGCGCCAATGCTACGGGATATTTTATTTATAAGATAGGGAACCGCATTGTCGCGTTTGACAGAGATTTATAAAAAAAGAACAGGCGCGAGCCTGTTCTTTTCATTTTTAGTCAAATCAGCCCAATTCGGCGAAATACTTGATTGTTCTAACCATCTGCGATGTGTACGAATTCTCGTTGTCGTACCACGAAACAACCTGTACTTCATAAAGACCGTTGCCGAGGTCGATAACCATTGTCTGAGTAGCGTCAAACAGCGAACCGTATCTCATGCCGATAACGTCCGATGAAACGATCGGGTCTGTATTGTAGCCGAACGACTCAGAAGCTGCAGCCTTCATAGCCGCGTTGATGCCGTCAACAGTTACATTGTCGCCCTTTACAACAGCCGTAAGGATCGTTGTTGAGCCTGTCGGAACGGGAACTCTCTGCGCCGAACCGATGAGCTTGCCGTTAAGCTCGGGGATAACAAGACCGATCGCCTTCGCAGCGCCCGTTGAGTTCGGAACTATGTTCGCAGCACCCGCTCTTGCACGTCTCATATCGCCCTTTCTGTGCGGGCCGTCAAGAATCATCTGGTCGCCGGTGTAAGCGTGGATAGTTGACATGATACCCGACTGGATCGGTGCGTAGTCGTTAAGAGCCTTAGCCATCGGAGCGAGACAGTTCGTTGTGCATGAAGCAGCAGAAATGATAGTGTCGTCCTTTGTGAGTGTGTTCTCGTTAACCGAATAAACGATTGTCGGAAGGTCGTTGCCCGCCGGAGCGGAAATAACTACCTTCTTAGCGCCCGCGTCGATATGAGCCTGCGACTTAGCCTTTGATGTATAGAAGCCCGTGCACTCGAGAACAACGTCAACGCCCAGCTCGCCCCAGGGGAGATCAGCCGCGTTCTTTTCCTCGTAAATCTTTAATACTTTGCCGTCAACCGTAAGCGTGCGAGCCTCGTTGTCAGCCTCAACCGTGTGAAGGTTCGCGCCGATTACGCCGCAATAACCGCCCTGAGCCGTGTCGTACTTCAAAAGGTTTGCAAGCATTGTCGGTTCCGTTAAATCGTTGATAGCAACAACCTCGTAACCCTCCGCGCCGAACATCTGTCTGAATGCGAGACGTCCGATACGTCCGAATCCGTTAATCGCAACTTTTACTGCCATAATAAAAATTCCTCCTATAAATAATATGTTTTTGTGAGTTTAAAACCCAGTTACCTATATTTTACAACAAAATTTGAAAATATACAAGGGGTATCGCCAAATTTGTTTCATTTTATTTAAAATTTATTTACGGACATATATCTCCAAAATACCGTAATTTGCTAAAAAATGTCTTGCAAATGCCGTTATATTCTGATATAATAATAAAAATATCCACAAAATGTATACATATGAGAGGAGTTACCCGTTATGGAAAACAAATTTGCAAAGGAAGGGCTCACATTTGACGACGTGCTTCTTGTGCCGCAGGCTTCCGACTTTACGCCGAACGAAGCCGATTTGCATACGAGACTTACGCGGGATATAGAGCTTAACATACCGCTGATGAGCTCGGCGATGGACACCGTTACCGAGTCGGCTATGGCGATAGCTATGGCGCGTGAGGGCGGTATAGGTATAATACACAAGAATATGACGATAGAACAGCAGGCGGCAGAGGTGGATAAGGTAAAGCGCAGCGAGAACGGCGTTATAACAAACCCGTTCAGCCTTACCAAAGAGCGCACGCTTCAGGACGCGGACGACCTTATGGCGCGTTTCCGCATTTCGGGCGTGCCGGTGGTTGACGGCGACAA
>CANQQS010000067.1 GCA_947626045.1 uncultured Clostridia bacterium
ATTGAAACGCGCATAGCGGCTGAACGCGAGGACGCGGCGAAAATGGCTTCAATGTCCTCGGAGGAGAGGGCGAGAGCCGAGATAGAAAAGAGCCGCAAGGCATTTGAAAGCGAGAGAGCGGAGTACGTGAGCGAGAAAGCCGAGTTTGAAGCGGCGAAGGAGCTTACGGCTCAGAACCTCCCCGTAACATTCGCGCGTTTTGTCGCGGACGGCGACAAGGACGTGATGCTCGAGAACATCTCGGCGTTCAAGACCGAGTACCTCAAAGCTATAGAAGCGGGACTTACCGACCGTTTAAAGGGCAGACTTCCGCGCGTTTCAAAGGAAAAGGAACAGCCGTTCGACCCGTTCTTGAACGGTCTGGGATTTTAACACAGAAAGGACTGATTTAGTTGGCAATAAATTACGCGAGCAAATACGCTCAGAAAATTGACGAAAAATTCACGAGAGAGTCGCTCTCGGCAAGCGCGGTAAACAGCGATTACGACTTTGTCGGCGCGAAAACGGTAAACGTCTACACCGTGCCGACGGCGGAGATGAACGACTACAACGTAAACGGCGCGTCAAACCGTTACGGCACGCCCGAGGAGCTTCAAAACACCGTCCAGGAAATGACGATGACTAAAGACCGCAGCTTCACATTCACGATCGACCGCGGCACGTTTAACGACACGCAGATGGCAAACGCCGCCGGCGCGGCTCTGCAAAGACAGCTCCGAGAGGTCGTTGTGCCGGAGATAGACAAGTACCGTTTCGAGAAGATCGCCGAGGGTGCAAAAACGACCGAAACGGGAACGGTTACTCAGTCAAACGCGTACGACATATTCCTGACAGGCGCGGCTGCGCTTATAGACGAGTGCGTGCCGCTTGCCGGAACGGCTGCGTTCGTTTCGAGCAACTTCTACAAGTGCGTCAAGGAGGATTCGAGCTTCGTAAGAGGCGGCGACATGTCGCAGGAAATGCTCGTAAAGGGACAGGTCGGCACGATCGACGGAATACCCGTGATAGTCGTACCGACCTCGTACCTCCCCGAGAACGTGGAGCTTATAATCACGAACAGCGCGGCGACGACCTCGCCCGTGAAGCTGTCGGATTACAAGATACACGACAATCCGCCGGGCATAAACGGCTGGCTCGTCGAAGGCAGAGTATACTACGACGCGTTTGTGCTTAATAATAAGAAAAACGCGATTTACGTGTACAAGTCAGAATAATTTTTAACGAAGGGCGGAGATTGCTATGGAGGATAAAATTACGGAGCTTTTGAGCGCGGCGAAGCTGCTTCTCGGCATAAAGGACGACGAGAGCGACGAGCTTCTCACGTTTCTCATAAACGACACGATCGACGCGGTTATGTCGTACTGTCACATAGACGTTATGCCGCGTCAGCTCGAGGGCTTCATACCGTCGATGGCTGCGGCGCGCTGCCGCGAAAATGCGGCGGGCGGCGTTGTCAGCCTTACTGAGGGCGAAAGACGCATAGAGTACGGTTCCGCTTCGGGCGGCGATTTTATGTCGGCGTACAAGGAACGCTTAAAGCCGTTTATGAGTCGTGCCGCGTTCGTGCCGTCGGATTTGGAGGGCAGAAAAAATGCTTAATCCGTTCAACAGATTTTACGACACAACGGTCGAGATATACAGCCGCGTTGACAACGGCTACACCGACGGCGACGCGAAAACATACCTCGGCAAAATCATATGCGACCTTCAGCCGTATACCGGCGATACGGAGGATAAGCCTTACGGCTTGTCCTCCGAAAAAATGTACAAGCTGTACGCGGACAAGCGCGGTATTATAAAAACGGGCAACATGGTAAAATTCGCGGACAGTTGGTACAGGATAGTCGATACGGAGGAATGGTCGCTGGGTGTTACGGCGGTTATAAGGAGTGTTGAGGATGCAGATTAACGTTACATACACAGGCTCGCTCGAAGCAATAGCGGCGCAGATAGAGGAAAAACTGGGCGCGGCTGTCGCGGCGGGAGCGGAAGCAGTAGCCGAAAACGCGCGGAGTATCTGCCCCGTTGACACCGGCGCGCTCCGAAATTCCATAGCCGTGACGCAAAACGGCACGAGCGCGGAAATTTCCGCGAACACCGATTACGCCGCCTACGTGGAGTTCGGCACTTCAAGAACAGCGGCGCAGCCGTACCTCGTTCCGTCGCTTCTCGGAAACGAAACCGCGGTGCTGTCGGCTATGGCGGCGGCAATCACGGGATAAGGAGAAAGATATGCTCGATATAAATCACGAGGCTGAAAAAACGCTCAAAAAGCTCGGCTGCCGCATAACGCATCAGCATCCGCGCGACTTTAAGAAAATGCCGGTCGTAAGCTACTACAACGTGACCGAACACGGCGCGCTTTACTCCGACAATACGGAGAGCGTGCAGTCGGGCTACGTTCAGCTTGACGTTTGGGCATGCTCCGCGCGCGAGTGCGGCGAGATAACGCTGCGGGCAAACGACGTTATGACATCGGACGGCTGGACGCGCGAAATGTCAGCCGACATTCCCGAAAACGGCGGAGCGTTGTACCATAAAACAATGAGATTTCACAAATATTTTAACGTGTAAAGGAGAATGAAAATGACAAAGAAACCGTTACCAACAATAGGCGTAGACTGTTACACCTTTTTTAAAATGACCTCGGACAGCGCGGAGGGCGCGGAGTACGATGAGGCGTACGCGTTAAAGGGTACGGTCGAGATAGCGCCGACCGACGCCGGCGGCAGCGACGTGTTCGACGCGGACAACGGCGCGTACGAAACGTCGAGTTACATAGAAAAGCTCGGTCATGAAATTACGAGCGCCGACATTCCTCCCGAGGTTGACGCGATGTGGCGCGGCAGCGAGAGAAAGAACGGCGTTGTCGAGGTAGGCTCGGACTCAAAGACGGTTTACTTCGGCGTGGCATGGAGAATTTTAAAGTCGGACGGCTCGTACCGCTACGTCAGATACTACAAGGGCAGCTACTCGTTCGCGTCAAACGTCGGCGGCAAGACGAAGTCGTCGTCGGGCAGCGTGGACAAGCAGACAGCCAAAGCGACGTACACGGCGGTGCAGCGCGACTTTGACAACAACTACTACGCTTACTTTGACGAGAGCGACCTTCCCGAAAGTATTACGCGTGAGCAGTTTGAGGAAAAGTGGTTCAGCGACATGAGCTACTATCCGGAGGTGTAAAAATATGCAGCACACGCTCACATATGAAATGAACGGGAAAAAGTACACTTCAAAGCCGTTTGACTTTGAAGCCATGTGCATAATAAACGACTCGCACATGCAAAACGAGAACTGCGGGTTTTTCAGACACTGCCGTGACGCGGTGGATTACCTGTTCGAGGGTACTGACGTTACGCAGGACGTTATTGACAACATGGATATAGGCGAGCGCGTAGAAATGTGCCGCACACTGTGGTTGTTTTACATTGACGCGCTCTCGTCAAAAAACGAGTAAGGTCGGGGGAGGGCGGTACGCTGAGGGACATATACGCTCTGTTCCTCACGTACCACCACCTTCTGCCCGACGAGGTGGGAAGGCAAAATCCGTGGGTTCTGATGAAGCTTCTGGACAGTCTCGGAGCGGACGCGGAGGAAGTGGGAGAACGCGCGGACGATTATCTTAACATGTTTTACGGAAGGGAGGTATGAATATGGAAGCCGCAAATTTATCGGTTTCGATTACCGGCGACGCGTCGGGGCTTACGTCCTCGCTGCGCGCGGCGGAAGCAGAAATTGCCGCGCTTCGCTCGTCTGCGTCCGCGCTTATGAGTGAGTTTAACGGCAGGGAAGCACAAATGAAGATCACAGCCGTTGACAACACCGCCGCGGGCGTTGCGAGCGCGAAGGCGAATATCGCGAGCGTCAGGGACAAGACAGTGACTATTTCCGTAAAATACGCGGTGTCGGGTATGCCGAAGCTCGCAAAGGGTACGAAAAACGCGCTGGGCGGTCTGTCGCTCGTCAATGATGAAACCGGCGCGTCCGATCCGAGGGAGCTTATAGAGCATAACGGCTCGCTCGTGATGTTTAACGGGCGCAACGTGCTTGTGCCGCTCGAAAAGGGCGACAAGGTATACACGGCTTCGGAAACGAAAAGCATTATGGCTGCTCTCGGCGTGCCGCGTTACGCGTCGGGTAAGAATAACGAGGCGTTTGAGGCGGCGAAGTCCGATTTTACGCACTACACAAAAACGCACGATATATCGCCGTCGGAGGAGCTTGAGGCGTGGAAGGAAATGATGGCGCGTTTTTCCTACGACAGCGAGGTGATGCGTGAGATTGAGGAAGAAATTTTCGCGGCGGAAAAGAAGGTCATCGCGGAGCAGGACAAGGCGCTTAAGGAGCGTAAAAAGGCGAACGACGAGGCGCTTTCCGATTACAAAAAGAACTCCGACGCGTGGATAAAGTACGAAACGCAGGTAAACGACATGGGCGTGGATGAGCAGATCGAAGCTTACAAGCGTCAGCTTTACAATTACAACGCGATGGTATCGGATATGGTCGCGTCCACCGAGTACACGTCCGACGAGCTTAAAGCGGTGTGGGACGATTTCTACGAGTACAAGGCGGGCGTCGATTTAAAGATAGGACTGCTCGAAAAGGGAAAAAATCATGATGTGTACGAGAAGTGGCAGAGCGACGCGGCAAACTGGATGAAAATACGCGACACGTACGACGACTGGGAGGAGAGCGGCGACAGTAAAATTAAGTTTTACGAACGCTCGATCCAGCGGATAAAGGAGATGTACGAGGGCGGCTTTATCGACTGGCAGGAGTACCGCGACGACACCATGGATACCACTCTAAAGCTCTACGACGCCAAGGCGGACGCGGTGGACGAGCTTCTCAAAATGCAGAAGCAGTATATAAAGGACGTTAAAGCCGAGTTCTCCAACGAGGAGGACGCGCTTGCCGAAAGGTGGGAGGTAAGCGACAGAAAAGCGTCAAAGGCGGAGATTTCCGAAAGGCTTGAAATATTCGAGGGAGCCGTGACGCAGCGCGGACGCGACGAGTACAAATCGCTCCAAGAGGAAATGAAAAAACTGCGGCGCGAGGAGGAAATGTACGCGCTGCAGAAAAAGCATACCGCCATTGTCAGCGATTTGGAGGAGGACTATGCCGAGATAGAGGACAATAAAAAGTACGTCCTCGCGGCGATAGAAAAAAGCGGTCTGAACCTTGAGGGAATTGTGAGCGCCGCGCGGCACGACATAGAGAGTATGCAGACTACGATAACGTCGCTTTTCAGGCAGACAATAAGCGCGATAAAGGGCATAAGCGTGTCGCAGAACTCTTATTCCGACAACCGTAACATAAACATAAGCTCGAACGGCAGCGCCGCGCTCGACGCGCTGCAAAACCGCGTGTCGGGTTCAATCGCGCACGGTATTTTTTATTAAGGGGGATACATAATGCGAAACGGGTTCACATTTAAAGACCGTCATTCGTCGGAGTTCGGCGTGACGGTCAGAACAAAGTCGCGTCCGATAACCGCGGGCTTGAAGTCGTTTACCGCGGATCTTCCGTACCGCGACGGCGAATACGATTTTTCGGCGGCAAATCCGCAGGGCAGAGCGCATTACGCGAAAAGGATATTCGTAATGTCACTGAGCCTAAGGGCGGATAATCTCGGCGCGCTTCAGGGTAAAATCTCGAAGCTCGCGCTGTGGCTCACCGGCAGCGGCAAGCTTATCTTTGACGATTTGCCGCTCGTGGTGTGGAACGGCACCGTTACGGACGAAATCGTATATATGCCCGAACACGGCGGCACAAAGGCGGAAGTGGAGGTTTCCTTCTCCGCCGAGCCGTTCGGCGAAGGTATTTTCGGCACGGAGGGACCGCTTATCGGTCACCCACTGCCGATAGGAAGCGATATACCGCTGTCCACCGACTGCGCGTACACGTACACCGTAAATTCAAGCGGCAATATCTGCGTTGTGAATTTCGGCGACATGCCGGTAAGCCCCGTCATAAAAATTACGGGCAATACCGGTAACATCACGCTGTCGCTCGGTGAGAAAACGCTGTCGTTTTCGGCGGTCGGCGAAAGCGTCACCGTTGATTTTGCAAGGCAGACCGTCAGGACGGACGGCGGTATCATCGGCGTTACGGGTGAGTTTTTCGAGCTTGGCGCGGGACTTAATTATATCGCGGTAACAAATTCCGCGGCGGGAAATATTATAATAACGGTCGAATTTAAGCCAAAGCATATGTACGGCGCGGACTACTCGCATATAGATTGGGGTGACGCGCTTGCTTAAAATAACGGACGGCGGCGCGGTTGATTTTACAAAGGGCGTGCCGCTTTCGGAGGCTTGGGACGTGCGCGTGTCGCATGAGATAAACGGCGCGCGCACGCTTACCTTCACGTACCCAGAAAACGAAAAATCGGAGCTTATACGCGTGAACAAGCTCGTTCTGTGCGAGGGTCAGGCGTACCGCGTCGTAAAAGTGACGTGCGTGCGTGACGGAAGCAGCGTTTCGGAGGTTTCGTGCAGCCATATTTGGAACGCGGATTCGACCGGCGTGCATATACAGAATATGCCGGATATGATCGGAGTAAGCCCGACCGAGGTTATACGCCGCGCGATTGCCGGCACGGGCTTTACGCTCGTGACGGACGCGGAGCTTGAAAATCTCGGTATGCGCCGCGTTGACAGCGACGGGTTTAAAATAGACTATTTTTCAACGGACAAGACAAACCCTTACGACGTGGTGAGGGACGTTATAGAGTGCTGCGGCAAGGGCGAGCTGTACGCCGACAACCGCAAAATCGCGCTTGTGGAGCGCATAGGGCGTGACACAAATGTGCGGCTTGACCTCACGAAAAATATGCGTGATTTAAGCGTCGAGCGCGACATTTCCGACCTTGTGACGCGGCTTTACCCGTACGGCAGGGACGATCTGCATATAGGCAGCGTAAACAGCGATGTGCAGTACGTGGACAGCCCGAACGCGAAAGTGTACGGCGTGCGGTGCGGCTACCGCGACTACGGCGAGATTACAAAGCCCGATGAGCTTTTAAGGCGCGCCATGTGGGAGTTCGACAGCGACAATCCCGACAGGATAGACGTGCCGCGCGTGAATGTCACGGGAACGTTCGCCGAGATTTCAAAGCTCGAAGGTTACGGCGCGGACGAAAAGTTGAGCATAGGCGATGGCGTGACGGTGATAGACGGCAAAAACGAGCTTTACGAGAGAGTCGTCAAAATCGAGCAAAGTCCCTATGACGGCGAAAGCGCGGTTATAACCGTGGGACAGGTGAAGAAGGATATGTTCTTTTACCTTGAGCAGATGGGCGCGCTCACGCGGAAATACAAAAAAGCGTCCACGTCGGGCGGTAAGGTCAAAGCGTCATACGTCACGGGAACGATAACGAACGGTGTGATTTCCAAAAGCGTCACCGTGAATGAAATTACGATTGGAACAAATCTTTTGTCTACCGACAGCGAGGGAAATCTTCTCCTGAACGGCAAAAGGATTTTTGAGGATAAGGAGGGTGAAGGAAATGAACAAGGTGTTTAACGCGGCGAGCGTCATACTCGGTATGGCGGGCGGTATGGCTGCGAAAATATTCGGCGCGTGGGACACGGTTCTGGGCGCGCTTCTGGTGATCATGGTTCTCGACTATATCACCGGCGTCATGAAAGCCGTGTACCAGAAAAAGCTGTCGAGCGAGGTCGGTTACAAGGGTATTCTGAGAAAAATAACGGTGCTTGTAATCGTCGCGCTCGCAAACGTCGTGCAGAATATTACCGGCAGCGCCGCACCGCTGCGAGAGATGGTTATTATGTTTTATATAGCGAACGAGGGTATATCGGTGCTTGAAAACGCGGCTGAAATTCTGCCGATCATACCGAAGGGAATTAAGGACGTTTTATTGCAGATAAGAGAGAAGGAGCAAGCCGATGAGAATAGGAATTAACTGCGGTCATACCGTGTCGGGTCAGCCGGGCTGCGGCGCGGTGGGTTATCTTGACGAGAGCGACGAGACGCGCCGCGTCGGTAAGAGGCTCATAGAGCTTCTGCGCGGCGAGGGTCATATGGTGTACGACTGCACTAATGATTACGCCGATACCACGCTTGAAAATCTTTCCGAGATTGTGCGTATGGCGAACGCGCAGCCGCTCGATTTGTTCGTGTCGGTGCATTTTAACTCCGGCGGCGGTAAGGGCTGCGAGGTTTACACGTACGGCGGCAAAAGCTTTGATGAGGCGGAACGGACATGTGAGGCGATAAGTAAGCTAGGTTTTAAAAACCGCGGCATTAAGGATGGCTCGTCACTTTACGTTATCCGTCACACCGACGCCAAGGCGATGCTTATTGAAGTGTGCTTTACCGACAGCGCGTCCGACGCGGAGCTGTACGAAAAAATAGGAAGTGACGCGGTCGCGCGCGCGGTTTGCGGAGCAATCGGCGGAAAAAGCAAGGAGGAATTAACGGTGGAACAGTACGAGGAGCTTAAAAGTGAGATCAACGGTCTGAAGCCGATGATTTACGATTATATCGACGACAATATGCCGTCATGGGCTAAACCGACGGTGCAAAAGCTTAAAGATAAGGGCTTTTTGCACGGCGACGAAAACGGCAGGCTCGGTCTTACGCACGAGATGATGAGAACGCTCGTTATTCTCGACAACGCGAAGGTGTTCGGGTAATCGTTATCATTAAAAAAACGGCGCGCCGCATTACGCGGTACGCCGTTTTTGCGTGTGTTTATTTTACTACGGTGAATTTGTCGTCCTTAACGTCGACCGTTACGCTGTCGCCGCTCTTTACATTGCCGCCTATAATCTCGTCGGACAGCATATCCTCTATCTCGTTCTGTATCGCGCGTCTTAACGGTCTCGCGCCGTAAACGGGATCGAAGCCCGACTTCGCGATTTTGCCGACAGCCTCGTCCGAAAACGTGACTGTAATGTCGTTCGCCTTAAGTCTTTCCGCAAGCGATTTCAGCATCAGTCTCGCAATATCCATGATGTTGTCCTCGGTGAGACGGTCGAACACTATGATGTCGTCAATTCTGTTGAGGAACTCCGGCTTGAACGCTCTCTTTACCTCGTCCATTACCTTTTCCTTAATTTTTTCGTGTTCCGTTTTGCCGCTGTCAGCCGCGTCGTCGGTCTTAAAGCCGAGCTTTGACGACATATTTCCGAGAATTTCCTTCGCGCCGAGGTTCGACGTCATGATGATAACGGTGTTCTTGAAGTCTACCTTTCTGCCCTGCGCGTCGGTGAGAATGCCGTCATCGAGAATTTGCAGCATGATGTTGAACACATCGGGGTGCGCCTTCTCGATCTCATCGAACAGGATCACCGAGTACGGGTTTTTCCTGATTCTCTCGGTAAGCTGACCGCCCTCCTCGAAGCCGACATATCCCGGGGGCGAGCCGATAAACTTCGATACGGCGTGCTTCTCCATGTACTCGGACATGTCAATTCTGATAAGCGAGTTTTCGCTGCCGAACATCGCTTCCGCAAGCGCCTTTGAAAGCTCCGTCTTACCCACGCCGGTAGGTCCCAAGAACAGGAACGAGCCTATCGGACGCTTCGGGTCTTTAAGTCCGGCTCTGCCGCGCTTTATCGCCTTTGCGACAGCGGTTACAGCCTCGTTCTGACCGATTACGCGGGCATGGAGTACGGTTTCGAGGTTGCGCAGCTTTTCCATTTCCTCCTCTTTAAGCCGCGACGCGGGAATGTGCGTCCAGTCGGAAAGGATCTCGGCGATGTCGTCCTCCGTTACGGTAAGTCCCGACGACGAGCCTGTGCCTTTCCAGTCGGCTGTGAGTTTTTTGATTTCCTCCTGCAAAGCTTTTTCCTCGTCGCGTATCTGCGCCGCTTTTTCGTAGTCCTGCGCCGTTACCGCCTCCTGTTTTTCGGAGAGCAGCTTTTCCATGCGCTTTTCCTTTTCCTTAAGCTCTTCGGGTTCTGTCTGCGAGCCGAGGCGCTTCTTTGACGCAGCCTCGTCGATAAGGTCGATCGCCTTGTCGGGCAAAAATCTGTCGGTGATGTAACGCGCCGACATTTTCGCGGCAGCTTCGAGCGCGCCGTCGGTGATCGTAACGCTGTGATGCGCCTCGTAACGATCGCGTATACCCTTCAAAATCTCGACCGTCTCTTCCTCGCTAGGCTCGCCGACCTGTACCGGCTGGAAACGTCGTTCGAGAGCAGCGTCCTTTTCGATGTACTTCTTGTACTCCTTGAGCGTCGTCGCGCCGATAAGCTGCAGCTCGCCTCTCGCGAGAAACGGCTTTAATATGTTTGACGCGTCCATCGAGCCTTCAGCCGCGCCCGCGCCGACAATGGTGTGGAACTCGTCGACGAACAGGATAACGTTCTGTGCGTCAAGCACTTCCTTGATTACCTTTTTAAGTCTTTCCTCGAACTCGCCGCGGTACTTCGCGCCGGCGACCATGCTCGACAAATCTACCGAAACGAGCCTTTTCGTTTTGAGCGGCTCGGGTACGTCACCCGCCGCAATTCTCTGCGCAAGACCCTCTATAACGGCGGTCTTGCCCACGCCCGGCTCGCCGATAAGGCAGGGGTTGTTTTTCGTGCGGCGCGAAAGTATCTGTATAACCCTCTCAATCTCATTGCTTCTGCCGATTACGGGATCAAACTTGTTGTCCTTCGCAATCTGCGTAAAATCTCTGCCGAACTGATCGAGCGTCGGCGTTTTCGTGCGTCCGTTCGGCTTGTAGCCGGAGCCGTTTTCGGGAGTGTAACCCGTTTCGCCGCCGTCCTGAGCGTTATCGAGAGAGTGTACAATGTCGGCGTAAAAACTTCTTATATTAACGCCGAGTTCGGTAAGAATTTTCGCGGCAACGCCGTCGCCGTCGCGGATAATCGCCATGAGCAAATGCTCCGTGCCGATGTAGCGGTGACCGAGCCTTTGGGCCTCATACGCGCTTACCTCCAGAAGCCTTTTCGAGCGCGGCGTGAGTGCAAGCTCCGTTTCCTTCGGAAGCGGTTCGCCGGAGTCAAAATACTCGTTGATTTTCTCCGCGACCTTTTCTTCCGTAACGTCCGCGCTTTCGAGCGCCTTCGCAGCAACGCCGCTGCCCTCGCGTATAAGTCCCATAAGCAGATGCTCGCTGCCTATGTAGTTGTTTCCCATTTCACATGCCGCGTCATGCGCCTCGTTAATCGCAATCCGCGCTTTTTCCGTAAAGTTTGAAAATAACATAACAATCAACCTCCTTTATGTACGCCGCGCCGCGGCATACCGTCAAATATTACCGCGGATAAATTCCGCGCGTTTTCTGTCCCTGTCCTCGGGTTTAAGCTCCTCGCCGCCGCAGATAAGCGCCGGTTCTGTCATTACCATACATTCGAGCGGTGACATCTTGCCCTTAAAGGAAAGTATACCCATATCGGCGCCGAGCATTACATCGGACAGAAGAGATTTTGCTTCCGCCGACGATATATTTCTCGCGTATTTCAGTATTCCGTATGAACGGTAAACCTTGTCCGCGAGCGCGTCCGCGCTGTTTTTCTTTAACGCCCCGCGCGCCTTGTTTTCCATATCGACGATCCTGTCAACCGTACTCTTAAGCCGTTCGAGCGACTTTTCCTCGGATATGCCGAGCGTTGAGCGGTTCGATATTTGGTACAGGCAGCCGTAAGCCTTCGTACCCTCGCCGTAAAGTCCGCGTACCTCGATGCCGAGGCTGCCCGCCGACGAGATGACGCGGTTTATATTCTCCGTCATCGTCAGCGCGGGAAGGTGGAGCATTACCGACGCTCTCATACCCGTGCCGGTGTTGGTGGGACAGGCGGTGAGATAGCCGAACTCGCTGTCAAACGCGTACGTGAGCGATTCCTCTATAACGTCGTCAACCCTGCTTGCCGTCTTGTACGCCTCGTCGAGCGCGTAACCGCTCTGTATTATCTGCAAACGTATGTGGTCCTCCTCCATAAGCATGATGCTCATTGTCTCGTCCTTGCTCACGAGTACCGATCTGCCTTTTCCGCCGCACATGTCGGGGCTTATGAGGTGCTTTTCAGCCATTTCCTGCTTGCGTATCGCGGGAGTTTGGTCGAGGTCTATGAAGTCGAAATCCTTCGCGAGCGTAGAATTGCTTGACAAAACCGCGTTTTTGATACGCTCCGTGACCTCCTTCGTGTCGATGAGCGCGTTGGGGAACGGAGTTTTGTCGAGGTTCCGCGCGAGACGTATTCTCGTGGAAACCGCTATGTCCGAATTATTGTCCTTGTACCAAATCATGACTTTTTCACCTCGTTTTCAATTTCGCGGATCTGCTTGTGCAGCTTCGCCGCCGTTTCGTAATCCTCATTTTTTACCGCCGCGCTAAGCTCCTGCTTAAGCGATTCGTACCGTCTCTTTAATTTAAGCTCCTCGCCCGACTTCGACGGTATCTTGCCGGTGTGCGTGACGGACGGCTGTACACGCCTTAACGTTTCCGTGATAGGCGCGCGGAACACCTTGTAACATTCGCCGCACCCGATTTTGCCCGTCCTGCGGAAGTCCGAGTACGTGTGACCGCACACCGGACACTTTTTTTCCTCCTTGCTTACGGTGGGCTGCATAAACACGTCAAACCCGCCGAAATCGTTAAAGAAATCAGAAAACAAATCAAACATTTTAACATTCCTCCTTAATCGTTATTATCTCTTTCGCGCTAAAGCACGCTCAACATATTTTTAAGTATTCTCGCTCTAACCTTGTCGCGTTCGGGGAAAGCGCCGAGAGTGCTGTCCGTTACCGCGCTCGTCAGGAGCCTTGCCGTTTTTTCGTCCGTCACGCCCTGCCTTAACAGGTTCGTTATAAATCCTCTCGCCGTTTTTTCATCGAGACTGTCGCCCGTAAGCTCTATCGTGTGACGCGTAAGCCCGTCCGCGCTGCGTATGCGCCTTATTTTAAGACACCCGCCGCCGCCGCGCCGCGACTCGACCGCGTAACCCCTTTCGGGTGAGAACCTCGTCTGTATAACGTAATTTATCTGAGAGGGAGCGCAGCCGAAAACCGAAGCAAGCTCGTTTCGCTTTAATTCCAGCCATTCGTCGGTGTCGTCCTTAAGCAGCTCCGTAATGAACGCTTCAATTCTGTCTGACATTCCCATTTTACTCATCTCCTTTTTGACTTTGACTTTCTTTGACCTTTCATTTAATATTATACTCGTTTTTTCCCTTTTGTCAATGAATAAAATTTTAACAATTTATGAACATTACGGAATTTTACGCGCGTATTTATATTGAAAAAACCGTCCGCGCATGATACAATATATACATTATAGTGCAAAGGAGTAAATTTATGCTTGCGGTTGAGCGGAGAAATAAAATAGAGCAGATAATAAATAAGGAAAAAAGCGTTCTTGTGACGGAGCTTGCGAAGCAGTTTGAGGTGACGTCCGAAACGATACGCGGCGATTTGGAAAAGCTTGAAAAGCAGGGCGTGCTTGTGCGCACGTACGGCGGCGCGACGGTGGCGGAAAATATCGAGCCGGAGCTTGCGATAACGGAGCGCGATGTGATAAATTACGAGGGCAAGCAGCGGATAGGCGAATACGCCGCGTCGCTGATACGCGACGGCGAAACGATTTTCCTTGACGCGAGCACGTCCGCTTGGCACCTCGCGCGTTACATAAAGGGGAAGAAGGGTCTGACGGTCATAACGAACGCCGAAAAAATCGTGACGGAGCTTTCGAACTGCGATCACATTCACGTCGTTTGCACCGGCGGCGAGCTTACGCCGCGCAATATGTCGTTTGTCGGACGTGTCGCGGAACGGACGATTAAGGATAATTATTACGCGAATAAATTTTTCTTCTCCTGCAAGGGCGTTACCGCCGCGCGCGGACTTGTCGATTCGAGCGAGGGCGAGGCGGAAATAAAAAAAGCCATGCTCGCGTGCAGTGAGTCGGCTGTGTTTCTGTGCGATAAGAATAAAATCGGTAAGCTCGGCGTGCCGCGAATATCGGGACTCGATAAAATCGATACGTTTATCACCGATGAACGCCTTACCGACGAATGGGAAAAAACTCTCGCCGAAAACGACGTAAAGGTCGTCGTGGCGGGGAAGTAAAAAACGCCGATACCGGCGTTTGTAGGGGCGACCCTTGCGGTCGCCCGTTTTAATTTCCGCGTTGCGGGCGACCGCGCCCGTATGCCTCCCCTGCTAGGGGAGGTGTCGGCGAAGCCGACGGAGGGGTTTGTAATTTATACCGTGAATAAACCCCTCAGTCACACTGCGTGTGACAGCTCCCCTAATAGGGGAGCCTCACATTTAATTTATGTTTTTACAAATTCGCTCTGAAATAATTTTCGAGCGCGTTTGCGGCTTCGGTTTCGTCTGCGCCCTGAGCGCGGACGGTCACGAAATCGCCCTTCTTCGCACCGAGGCACGTCACTGCGAAAAGTCTTTTCAGATTTTCAATTCTGTCGTTATACACAATACTTATATTTGAATTAAAGCTGCGCGCCTCGGAAACGAGCCTGCCCGCGCCGCCGGCGTGAAGCCCCTGCCCGTCTTTTAATGTGTAAGAAAATTCTTTCATTATGTTCTCCTCCAATCTGTCGGAAATTATCGTTAAGGATTATATCCGCGATTTACGCTTATTATACGCGTCGGGGGTAATTTGTCAACAACAAAAACGCAAATCTTACCTTTTTGACGAATTTCGGTAATCGGTTTACATAAATTTTATACAAAATTAGTCTTGATTTTTTTAAAAAGCGTTTTACAGCGCTTTTTCCGAATATGTCATATATTCGGCGCATAAATTTATCAAAAAGCGTCCGATAATCCTCTCAAAAAAAATTAAAAAAAGTGTTGACAAACGAAAAACCGTCTGCTATAATAATTAAGTCGCTGATTAGGGAGCGACAAT
>CANQQS010000068.1 GCA_947626045.1 uncultured Clostridia bacterium
GAGAGGCTGAACCGTTTCCTGCGCGGCGCCGCAGCGGTTACAGAACTTCACGCCGTCGGGCACTTCGTTTCCGCAATTTCTGCAAACCATTTCAGTCATCCTTTCTTTCATAAACGTGATTGAATTTTATACAATATCGTCCTTTTCTATAAAAAGAAATACCGCGCTCAATATATTTATCGGCACGGAAAGCCACATCCACACCGACGGCGCAACCGACATGGCGGAATTTCCGTACTTCCCGTTCACGACAAATACAGTTATAATCATAATTATTCCCATTACGCCTGCAGTCAGGGACGAAATAAGTCCCGCCGTCACTCCGGCGCTGCGGCGTGATACGATCATAAATACAGCCGCAAGCGACAGCACGACCGTTATCGAGGTCAGGACAATATACGCGGCAAGTAAAATTTTAACAAAACCGTCCGACGCCACAAGTCCTATCACGGACGAGGCGGATATTACCGGTACGGAAAGTCCCAGCGACGTTCCCATAAAATTACCCTTGGCGGATACGCCCGCGCACATCAGCGAGAGCATACCGAGCATTATAAGCACCGACGCGGCAGCAACCATATTCAAATTTCTTCTCTTTTTTCCGCGCGCCGTTCCTCTCGGTCTTACAGGTGCGCCGCAGTATTCGCATTCTCTGCTGCCGTCGGCTATCTCCTTCCCGCACTTTACGCAACGCAATTTACCAACCCCTTTTTATGCTTCGGTGTTCCGCGCACGTTCGCGGAGCATCCAAAAAACACATATATTGCAATAATATTATTATACCATATTTCTGTAAATTTTTCAAGTATTTTTATTTAAAATGACCGAAATATCAATAAATATATATACCTCATTCTTATGCGGGATAACGGGCACACGTCGGCGGAGCGGCAAAAAAATTTTAATTTGTATTTTTTACATTTCCCTTATTGACTTTAGAAAAATTTTGTGCTATAATAGCATAGCTGTCTTAAAGGAGCATCGGGGTGTAGCGCAGGTGGTAGCGCACTTGACTGGGGGTCAAGGGGCCGCAGGTTCAAGTCCTGTCACTCCGACCATACGCCCTCCGCATGACGGAGAGGTATCGGGATGTGGCTCAGTTTGGTAGAGCACTACGTTCGGGACGTAGGGGCCGCAGGTTCAAATCCTGTCATCCCGACCACGTCGCACCGTGCGGCATTTTTACGAATCCTTTGCTATTGCAAAGGATTCTTTTTTTAGCCGCACGGTGCTCCTTTTTCCTCAAAAATCGTCGCTGCGCTGCGGCTGCTCGCTTATAAATGCGCTCGCGACGCCTTCACTTGCTTTGGATTTTTGAGGAGTTTGCGCACCTACGGTGCGCTTGTGCCGATTTTTTTATTTCATAAAAAAGTCAGCGCTCAAACGCTCCGTTGCGCCTCCTTTTTCACAAAAAGCCGTCGCTGCATATCGGCTAACGGCTTGTAAACGCGCCGTCTTAACGCCGATTATTTGCTTTGGGCTTTTTGTGAGTACGCGCCTGCGGCGCATTGTGTTGCATAAATTTTCGTAGGGGACGGCGCCCTCGACGTCCCATCGGCACGACAGCTTTCGCGCAAAGCGCGATACGTAGTAGTGCGCCTATTACGATAAGAGGGCATTGAGGTGACGGGCTGTCGAGGGCGCCAGCCCCTACGATGAGGATTTGGATTTTTGAGGCGTTTGCGCCCTTGCGGGCGCTTATGCCGACTTTTTTATTTCATAAAAAACAGTAGGGGCGACCCTTGCGGTCGCCCGCATCATGTGTTAAACGAAACGGGCGACCGTGAAGGTCGCCCCTACACCGATAATTTTGAAATTATGCTGTAGGGGACACCGCTTTTGTTCCTGATGCCGTGGCGTGAATTGCGCTCTCAGCGGCACGAAATGTTATGGACAACGAACGTTTCATGTGTTATGATTAATAGTGATTTTAAAAAGAAAGGGTGTATATTATGGATATTAACTACTTACTCGCGCTCCAAAGCCTGCGCGACGCGACGGGCGGAGTCCTCAACGGGTTTATGGAGTTCATCACAAAGCTCGGCGAAACGTCGATAGTTGTGTTCTTCATCGGCTTGGTGTACTGGGGCGTCAACAAAAAAGAGGGCATTTTTCTCATGTTCTCGCTCTACACAAACAGAATAATAAACGGCTTCATCAAAATTACGGCGTGCGTGTACCGTCCGTGGATACGCGATCCGCGCGTCACGCCCGTTCCGGCGGCTCTGGAAGACGCGACGGGCTACTCGTTCCCGAGCGGTCACACCACGAACGCGGCAAGCGTCTGGGGCGGACTTGCGGTTAAGCGGAAAGGTATATCGATGCCGAAATGGTTTTCCGTCGTAATGATTATACTCGTTCTGCTCATAGCCTTTTCGAGAAACTATCTCGGCGTTCACACACCTCAGGACGTTGTTGTCGCTCTCGTCATAAGCGCGGCTGTGCTGTTTTTGATGTCAAAGCTCATGCCGATTATCGACGAGCGCCCGAATCTGGACATATGGGTAATGCTCGGCGGCGTGGCGCTCTGCGCTCTGCTTATCCTCTACGCGGCTGTGAAGTCGTACCCGACGGATTACGCTGCCGACGGCTCCGTAATAGTCGAAGGCTCAAAAATGGCTGTCGACTCCTTCAAAAACGCCGGCATGGGTATCGGCTTCTTTATCGGCTGGTTCATTGAGAGACGGTTCATAAAATTTTCCACCGACAACAATACCGAGAACATTATAAGACTCATATTCGGCGTACTTACGTACACCGCGCTCGACCACTTCGCGGGAGTGGGCGCGAATGCACTTATCGCCGCGGGCTGGAGCTCCGGTATCACAAAAGCTCTTGCGGAATTTGTGCGCGTGTTCTACTTCGTTGCGGGAGTACCGGCAATAATAAAGCCTTTTTCGAAGTTTTTCGTGAAGAAAAACAGCTGATATAAAAACAAAAATGTTATCTTAGACTAACAACGGCTAATGCAAGCGGATTGGTGTGTACAGCCCGAAAATACGCGATTTTTTTTGAAAAATATGCTTGCATTATGGCGCAAACAGTGATAAAATATCAGTTGTGCTTTAGGACGCTAAATTCCTAAAGCAACCCATTAAAAATTTTAGAGGAGGTTTTTAACAATGTCATACGCACAGGACGTATTAGCACAGTTAAAAGAAAAAAACGCAAGTGAGCCTGAATTTATCCAGGCGGCAACAGAAGTATTAACTTCACTTGAACCGGTTTTCGAGAAGCATCCCGAATATGAAAAGGCTGCTCTGCTCGAAAGAATAGTAGAGCCGGAAAGACAGATCATGTTCAGAGTACCGTGGGTCGACGACAACGGCAAGGTACACGTAAACAGAGGCTTCAGAGTACAGTTCAACAGCGCGATAGGCCCCTACAAGGGCGGTTTGAGACTCCACCCGTCGGTAAACCTCGGAATCATCAAGTTCCTCGGTTTCGAGCAGATCTTCAAGAACTCCCTTACAACTCTGCCCATCGGCGGCGGCAAGGGCGGCTCGGACTTCGACCCGAAGGGCAAGTCGGACAACGAGGTTATGCGTTTCTGCCAGAGCTTCATGACGGAGCTTTACAGACACATCGGCGCTGACACGGACGTTCCCGCGGGCGATATCGGCACGGGCGCGAGAGAGATCGGTTATATGTTCGGTCAGTATAAGAAGATCAAGGACGTTTACGAAGGCGTTCTCACAGGTAAGGGTCTCACATGGGGCGGCTCACTCACAAGAACAGAGGCTACAGGCTACGGTCTTGTATATTACGCGGCTGAGATGCTCAAGGATCTCGGCACGGACTTCAACGGCAAGACAGTTGCTATCTCGGGCGCTGGTAACGTTGCTATCTACGCTTGCCAGAAGGTACAGCAGCTTGGCGGTAAGGTTATAACTGTTTCGGATTCGAACGGCTATGTTATCGACGAGGAGGGTATAGACCTCGCTGCTGTTAAGGAAATCAAGGAAGTTAATAGAGGCAGAATTAAGGAATATCTCAACTACAGACCGAACGCTAAGTATGTTGAGGGCGCGGGTCTGTGGCAGGCTGTTAAGTGCGACGTTGCTCTTCCGTGCGCTACGCAGAACGAGCTTCTCATAGACGACGCTAAGGCGCTCGTTGCGAACGGCTGCTTAGTAGTTGCCGAGGGCGCTAACATGCCGACAACTCTCGAAGCTACAGAGTACCTCCAGGAGAACGGCGTATACTTCGCTCCGGGCAAGGCTTCAAACGCGGGCGGCGTTGCTACGTCGGCTCTTGAAATGAGCCAGAACTCGCAGAGACTTTCATGGACATTCGAGGAGGTTGACGCGAAGCTCCATGACATCATGGTAACGATCTACAAGAACAGCGTTGCTGCCGCGAAGGAGTATGACCTCACGGTAGGCGGCAAGACAAACCTCGTTGCGGGCGCGAACATCGCGGGCTTCATGAAGGTTGCGGACGCTATGATGGCTCAGGGTATTGTATAATTTAACATAGCAATTTTGAAACACCGCCTTCGGGCGGTGTTTTTTTGCGGTAATTATGGGATGGTGGGTAAATTATGATTTATCTGTGTAAAACCCCTCCGTCGGCTCCGCCGACACCTCCCCTAATAGGGGAGGCTTACGATATGCGGCGCTCACCGTATGGCTCCCCTAACTACGGCGTTTGTTCGCAAGCGAACACGCCTACCACACGCAAGCGTGTGGCTCCCCTACTAGGGGAGCTGTCACACGCAGTGTGACTGAGGGGTTTACGGGCGGATAATATCCGCCCCTACAGCCGTTGACATCGGGTTGTCGGGGACGGGCGACCGCGAGGGTCGCCCCTACACCCGTATTTTATAAATTGTGCGCCGTAGGGGCGACCCTCGCGGTCGCCCGCATTTCGCCGCTAAATCATAATTTACCCCCCCCTGCACGAAAAACAGGCTGCCGATAACGGCAGCCTGTTTTGATTTTCATTATGTCTTACTCGCCCAAAATTGCAATCTCGCTGATATGGCAGTAATTCTTATCGGGGTCTGTCGCGCCGTCGCCGGTGTAGCGCACATACTGCGCCTCTACCGCGGATTTGAACATATACTTTTCAAATTCCTCCGTAGTGCCGGTGTTCTGCGTTTTCGCAAGAGCCTGTGTCCAATTCTCGCCATCGGTCGAAACCTCAATCGTGAACGGATAAATTCTCTCGCTGCCCTTCCACATCGCTATCGAAACGCCCGTAACTTTCTGAACCGAACCCAAATCCACAACAAGCGTGTTCGGACCGTATGCCGACCAGCGCGTTGACATATCGAGGTCAACAGCGCCCGATTCAAGGTTACCGTCGTTGTCGCTCGCCGTTACGCCGTATACGTCGAGCTGATTGTCGTAATACTTTTCACCCACGCCGTTAATCGCGATTTTCTCAACCTTTCCCGGTACGGGCGCGGACTTTACGCTCTCCTTGATCGACTCGGCGGAAACGTCGGATATATTCTGCTCCACGTCTGAAATCACTATAAGTCCGTTATTCCAGTAAACCGTCTTGCCGAGCGCCTCAACAAGCGCGCGCAGCGGCACAAGCGTGCGGTCGTCGCGTATTACCGGGGCAGTATCCATTGTCTCGCTCTTTGTATTCGCCACAACATCAACCGTTCCGCTGCCGGGTGTTCCCGCTGTTTTGCCCTGATAATCGCCTGTTTCATACTTTGTTTCACCGACTCTCATACCAACGTACTTGCCGTCTTTTGTGAGAACAGTTATCTGCCACTGCGTATCGGGATTCCACTTAACCTCTGCGCCGAACGCTTCCGAAATAAAGCGCAACGGTACAAGCGTGCGGCTGTTTTCGTCAACCGTCGGCACAACATCGATGTTGTCGTTGTCTATTCTTATCGGCTGACCCTTCACGAGCGCCGTCGGCGTGTCAACAACGAGCGTCACGCTCTCGCCCGAATACAAATCATCAATATTCCATGATTTCTTCGCCAAATCGGGGTTCTTTACACCGTCAACCGTTATCTGCGGAACGGGGATCGTCTCCGTCTCGTAGCCAAGGTAATAGCTCGTATGCGTCGGCTGATTGTAGCACGTGTTCTGCAGCGTTACGTGGTTTCTGTACTGAATGTCGTGCATCAGCGTCGGAAGTCTGTAGCCCGTCGGAATTGTCGTCGTGTAAACTCTCAGCGCGCTGCTGTCCTTGAGCGGATAAATTGTCTCCTCGCGCCAGTCGCCAAACAGGTCGGCGGTAAGCGACGGGTTAGCCTTCGTGCCGTTTACGGCATACGTGCCGCCGGCGGTGAAGATAGTGTCCGTTTTCTCCGTTTCGGGGTTCCACTTACTTATATAAATACCGTCCTGAACCTCGCGTCCGAGATCGTCGTCCCACCACGCGAAGAAGTTCGCGGACATTGTATATTTCGTCGAGATAACCTCGCCGGCAGCCGTTGTCAATACTCCGGCAGCAGACCAGCCCTCGGCGCCGGGGTGTGTCGGGTCAACGTCGTCCGCCGCGCCGCGTCCGTTATCCGTACCGGTGTACGCGCCGTAGAGGATTTCGCCGGTACGCGCGTCACGCATTTCGTAGCCGTAGTCGGAACCCTTATCCTCGTGGCAGGAATAGACCTCAAGACCGGGTCTTGACGGGTCGAGATCCGCGACGTGCTGAGCGTCGCCGTGACCGAGACCTGTCGAATACATCGGAGTGCCGTCATGGTCAACAGCGAGCGAGCCGTAAATAATTTCGTCGCAGCCGTCGTAGTCAACGTCGGCAAGCGACATCGAGTGGTTGCCCTGACCGATGTATTTATTGTTGTAATCCATTGTGTCAAAGCGCCATTTTTCTGTGAGTTTGCCGTCAACAAGGTCATACGCAGCCATAACCGTTCTGCCGCCCGTCGGGCCTTCGGGACCGGTGTAATAGCCGCGGCAGAATACCATGCTCGGTCTCGTGCCGTCAAGGTAACCCACGCCCGCGAGGTAACGCTCCGAGCGGTTGCCGCCCGTGTCGCCCCACGCGCTTATATCCCATTTTGTGCCGTCAGCTGTTTTGCCGGTAATCTGCGGGTCGTAGTCAACGGTGTCTATAACCGTGCCGTCCTCGCCGTTGAACACGGTGAGGTAAAGAGGTCCCTGCAGGTTTTTACCGCCGTTCAGGATTGCCCAGTTCTTTTCCGCGTCACCGATAACCGTGCCGTCGCCGGCGATTGTTCCGTCGGCTGTGCGGCAAGCCATTTCAGCCTTGCCGTCCATGTCAAAATCGTATACCATGAACTGCGTATCATGCTGTCCCGAACGGATATTCGGGCCCATATTCACACGCCACATACGTGTTCCGTCCATCTCGTACGCGTCTATGATACATTCGCCCGTAAAGCCGAACTGTGCCGCGTCCTTCGAGTTTGACGGATCCCATTTGAGAATAATCTCGTACTGACCGTCGCCGTCAAGGTCTGCAGCCGACGCTTCGTTGGCGGAGTATGTGTAGTCCTCGCCGTTCACGCTGTTTGCCGGCGGAACCTCTATCGGCACGTCGATGTAATTCTCGTTCCATACAGATACAGCTTCGCTCTTCTCGCCCTCTTTGCCGTCAACAACCGCCGCGACGCTGTATTTCGCGCCGTTTACGGGGTTAATATCGGTATAGTTCGTGATGCTCATGGGTTCGGCGTTGATAAGCGTGTCGTTTCTGTACAGGTTGTACTTCGTGTCCGCGCTTTCCGTTCCGAGCCAGCGCCATGAAACAAATACACTGTCGCCCGTCTTGACCGCGACAACGCCTCTGTCGAGCTTTTCCATCGGTCTTTGAATGTCGGGGCGCGCGTCGATGAGCTTCTGTGTTTCAGCGGCGCTCTCGGCATAATTGCCCACCTTCAGGCTGCTTCCCACTTCGGGAGCGTCAGCCGCCATTGCACACGGTGCCGCAAGGCTCAGCGTCAGTGCCGCCGCCGATGCTATAGCAACAAGCTTTTTAATATTCATAACTTTCTCTCCTTTGCATTAATATTTAATATAATTGTAACATAATTTTAAAGGAATATCAACGACTTTTTTGGTTAAATTGCGGAGGTTTTAACCTGCCGCCAAGCGGCGGCATCCGCCGTCTTTTATTCCCCGAATAATTTATATTGCATAGTAAAGTTATCGTCAGGATATTTTAACAAGAACCTCATCAAGTGAGCGTTTCGGTACGTTTATGGTGCCGTCCTCGCTTTCGTAATATTTAAAGTCGGTCATTTCGACTATGCGGCTCTTTTGGTTCGGATAGCCCAGAGCGAGCAGGTACACGACGCACAGATTTTCGGGCAAATTTAAGCGCTCGTGTATTTTGTCGCGCTGTATCGCGCCGAGCCAGCACGTGGCAATACCCATTTCCTGCGCCGCGAGCATCATATTCGTCACAGCCGCACCGGCCTCGACCTCGTAGCCGTTCGTGTCGGGCTTTATTTTTTTGTCGCCGAGGACGGCGATGTATGCCGTCGGGCGCTCGTCCTCCTTCGGCGCGCCGTTTTCGAGCGCGCCCGCCCATTTCGTGAATGGGAACAGCGCGTCGAGAATATCTTTATCGTCTACTACCGCGAATTTGAGCGGCTGCATGTTCGCAGGGTACGCCGCCACGCGCGCACAGTCCACAAGCTCCGTGAGTGTTTCACGCGGGATTTTCTCCTGCGTGAATTTGCGTATCGTGCGCCTTGCGAATATCGCTTCCTTTACCGTCATGCGTATCATTCCTTTCAAAAATATAAATCTTATGCTATTTTACCATATCTTTCTCGTTTTTTCAATTGTACTTTACATATCGGGGAAAATTTTGTATAATATAGGGAGTAGATTTGAGTGGATTTGAGTGCGGGCTGTCGAGGGCGCCAGCCCCTACGGTGCATAAGATTAAAAATACGGGCGTAGGGGACGGCGCCTCGACGTCCCGAAACGGGAGGCCAATGACCGCCCCTACGGTGGCGCACTGCAAGGCCCCCTCTATGAGGGGGTCAAAAGCCGGAAACGGCTTTTGGGGGGTGTGGTTTTGGTACATATAACACCCCCTAAACTTGCAAGCAAGTTTAGACCCCCTCGGAGAGGGGGTCATACGAGTAATCTCGGAGAGGAGATCATACAGGTATTATGAAAGGAGGCAGCGCCATGGCAGCGCCGCTATACGAGCATTTAAAAAATTACGCAGCGCAAAACAGAATATCGTTCGCGATGCCCGGTCACAAAAACGGCAGAGGATTACGGAGCGGCTTGGTGTCGCTCGACGTTACGGAGCTGCCCGCGACGGAAAACCTCTATCACGGCTCGGAGCATATGCAAAAGGCGAACGCGCTCCTGTCCTCGCTTTACGGCAGCGACGAGAGCTTTATCCTCACAGGCGGTTCGACAGCCGCAATTCAGGCTATGATTTGCGGAGCGGTGAAAAAGGGCGGTGTTCTTCTGGCGAGCGGCGACTGTCACGTGAGCGTCATAAACGCGTGCGCGCTTTTGGGTGTTAAAATACGTTTCTTCCCGAAAGACCTTGACGCGGAATTCGGCGTTCCAGCCGCGACAGAGACGGTTAAGGACTTTCTCACCCCAGACGTTGACGCGGTGATCGTAACGTCGCCGAATTATTACGGCGTTTGCTCGGATATAAAAAAGATAGCGGACGAATGTCATGACGCGTCGCTGCCGCTGCTCGTAGACGAGGCGCACGGCGCGCATTTTGCGGCGTACGACATATTCCCCGAAACTGCCGTCAAATACGCCGACACGGTGTGCCACAGCGCGCATAAGACGCTTAACGCGATGAACGGCGCGGCGTATCTGCACCTTAACGGCACGCTTATCGACCGCGCGCGCGTCAAAAGGGCGCTCACGGTATTTCAGTCCACAAGCCCGTCATACGTCATAGCCGCGACTGCCGACACCGCGAGGGACGAGCTTAAAAACGTCGGCTGGGACAGGACGTACAGAATGTGCATGAATTTCCGCGACGCCGCAGCGAAAGCCGGTATACGCGTGCTTGACAACGACGACAAGACGCGGCTCGTCATAAATTTTTCGGACTACTATATAACGGGGTTCGAAGTGCGCGACATTCTGTCCGAGAACGGGATAGATATAGAAATGGCTGATTTGTTTAATATTGTCGCGATCGTTACGCCGTCGAACACGCTGGAGGAAATGCGGCTCCTGTGGTGGAACATACTCGAGATAGCGGAAAAGGCAGAGAAAAAGGACGTGAATATCGGCACGCTGCCGCCTCCGGCGTGTGAGGAAACGCTCGATCCTTCCCGCGTGTTCGCGTATGAGTGGGAGGAAGCCGAGCTTGAAAGAGCGGCGGGCAGGATCGCGTGTGACACCGTTGTCCCCTACCCTCCCGGCGTACCCGTCATTTTCACCGGCGAGAGGATACGGCGCGAGCAGATAGAATACGTGAGCCGCATAGCGGAAGCCGGCGGCGAGGTAAACGGTATTGAGGACGGAAAGATTTTGGTTGTAAAATGAGCGATATGATAACGGTTACGGGAACGGTTGAGGAAATTATATACACAAACCCCGCGAACGGCTACACCGTCTGCGTTATTGACAGCGCGGAGGAAAGTATTTTCACGGCTACGGGCTGTATGCCGTTTATAAGTGAGGGTGAGAGCGTCGCGCTGTCGGGCGAATGGACGCGCCACCCCGATTACGGCGAGCAGTTTAAGGTCGAATACTGTGAAACGGTGCTGCCGACAGACGAGGAAGCTATTGTAAAGTACCTCGCGGCAGGCATTGTCGCGGGGGTGCGCGAGGCGACGGCGAAAAAACTTGTTGAGCATTTCGGTAAGGAAACGCTCGATATTATGCTGCAAAATCCCGAGCGCATGGCTGAAATAAAGGGCATCAGCAAGGAAAAGGCGAAAAGTATCGGAAGGTCGTTCGCGGAAACGCGCTCGGTAAGAAATGTCGTTATGTTTCTGCAGCAGTA
Source organism: uncultured Clostridia bacterium (assembly GCA_947626045.1). Classification (GTDB taxonomy): domain Bacteria; phylum Bacillota; class Clostridia; order UBA1381; family UBA1381; genus Hominilimicola. The sequence continues at coordinate 10,909 of CANQQS010000068.1, forward strand.
TTCCGTAAACGCGAACACGGCTGTAAAAATACATAACGCACTCGGCGCGGGCGCGGTCGATATGATTAAAAAGAACCCCTACGTACTGTCGGACGCGGTGGAGGGGATTTCGTTCAAGATTGCCGACACGATTGCGTTCAACATGGGTTTCCCGAAAAACGGCATGGAGCGCATTAAGGCGGGCGTTACACACATACTGCGCGAGGCGGCGTTCACGTCGGGTCACGTGTATCTGCCGAAGGACGTTTTGATAGAGCATGCCGTATATGTTTTGAAGGTTGAGGAAAACGAGGTCGAAGGCGCGATAGCGGAGCTTGTCGGTAAAAGGCACATCTACCCCGACAGGATCGACGGCGTGGATGCGTACTACCTCTACGAATATTACGAGGCGGAGTTTTACATTTCGCGCCGTCTTGTCGCGCTCGCGAACGGTAAGCAGAAGTTTACTATGACAGAGAACGAAGCCGAAAAAGCGATCGACAAGCTTGAAAGTGAGAGCGGTACAAGTCTTGCGCCGGAGCAGAGAAACGCAGTCGTAACCGCGCTAGTGTCGGGGTGCATGGTGCTTACCGGTGGCCCCGGTACGGGTAAAACTACGACGATCAACACGATTATACGGCTTTTTGACGATATGAAGCTGTCGGTCGCGCTTGCCGCGCCAACCGGCAGGGCGGCTAAGCGTATGAGCCAGGTGACGGGCTGCGAGGCAAAGACGATACACCGTCTGCTTGGCGTGTCGCGCTCATCCGATGGGTACAATGTGTTCACGCACAACGAGGAAAATCCGCTGTCGGCGGACGTTGTGATACTCGACGAGGTGAGTATGATAGACGTGACGCTTATGGCGTCGTTTTTGAAGGCAGTAAAGAGCGGCGCGAGGGTGATTTTTTCGGGCGACGCGGATCAGCTTCCGTCGGTTGGGCCCGGGAATATTATACAGGATATGATCGAGAGCGGCGCAATGCCGGTGATAAAGCTGACAAAGATATTCCGTCAGGCGGAGGAGAGCCTTATCATTACGAATGCGCACAGGATAAACCGCGGTGAAGTGCCGGAGCTTTCGTCGCGCACGGGTGACTTCTTCTTCCTGCGCCGACGCACGCCCGAGGAGAGCGCCGCGACAGTGGCGGATCTGTTTGTGTCGCGTCTGCCGAAAAGCTACGACGTTGATCCGCTCGCGTCGATACAGGTAATATCGCCGACGAAAAAGGGTCCCGCGGGTACGGTCGCGCTCAACAAGCTGTTGCAGTCGCGCATAAATCCGTACGACGAGCTGCGTCCGCAGCATACCTACGGTAACACGGTTTTCCGCGTCGGCGACAAGGTCATGCAGACGAAAAACAATTACGATATTCCGTTTAAGCGTATAGACGGTGAGGACGGTACGGGCATATTCAACGGCGACATGGGGATTATAGAAAAAATTTACGACCGCGACAGGTATATGGTCGTTGTGTTCGACGAGGATAAGCGCGTGGAGTACCCGTTCACAAACCTTGACGAGCTTGACCTTGCGTACGCGGTGACTGTTCACAAGTCGCAGGGCAGTGAATTTCCGATAGTTGTGATGCCGGTTTGCTCATTCGCGCCGATGCTGATGAACCGTAACCTTTTCTACACCGCCGTGACGCGCGCGCGCGATATGGTGGTGCTTGTAGGCAGCGAAAAGACCGTTATAAATATGACGATGAACAGCCGTTACCGCGAGAGGTTCACGGGGCTTTGTGAAAAGCTCGCGGCGGTCAAGAAGTTTGCCGAGATGAAGGAATAGCGGTTTTCGTGACAGTGTACAAAAATACGCGCGAACGTTCGTTAAAAAGACGTATGGATTTTTTGCGCGGAATATAGTAAAATTAAGTGTAGGGATAAAATTTTAAAGGAGGTAACGCGTATGGACGCAACGCAAAAATGGGCTTACGAAAGAAGGATAGCCGACCTTGTGAAGGTGCTGGAGGAAAATAAGTTCGGCACGGCGGTGGCTAAGGACAAGGAGGACGCGAAAAGGATTGTCATGGATATGATTCCCGAGGGCAGCACGATTGCCGTCGGCGGAAGTGTGACGCTTAACGAAACGGGCATACTCGATGAGATACGTTCCGACAAGTACAAGTTTATCGACCGTTACAACACGCCGAATTTTGAGGCGATGCTTGAAAAGTACCGCGAGGGTTACCATGCCGACGTGTTTGTGTCGAGCACGAACGCAATTACCATGACGGGCGAGCTTGTGAACATCGACTGCACCGGTAACCGCACGAGCCAGATCGTTTTCGGTCCGAAGAAGGTTATAATCGTCGCGGGCGCGAACAAGATATGCGACACGCTCGACGAAGGTCTTAAGAGAGCGAAGTCAATCGCACCGATGAACGCGAGAAGGATCACGCACAAGACGCCGTGCGCGACGGACGATAATATTCAGTGTTCAAACTGCCACAGCGCGGCGAGGGTGTGCAACGTTACGAGCATCGTGACCGGCTGCCACTACTTCCCCGGCAGAATTACTATCGTGCTTGTCCCCGAACCGCTGGGATATTGATACATAAACATGACCCCCGTTAAGGGGGTCATTTCATTTTATCATTTCAATCAAATCACCGATACAGTCTTCGAACATAACGCCGTACCAATGCTCTTTTTCGTGACCAAGCGTGTGTTTTATGCAGTCAACGGTAAAATCGACCGCGACCTTTATCGCCCTGCCCATGTCGAAGCCCTTTACGAGCGCACCGGAAAGCGTCGCGGAGAACACGTCGCCGGTGGAATGGAAGTAACCGGGGATGTTGTCGCTGAAATACGACGAAAATTCGCCGGTGACGCGGTTGTAGGACATTACGCCCTGTGAGTTTTTGTCAAAGCTCACGCCCGTGAGAACAACTATATCCGAGCCGAGAGTCGCAAGACGCGTGAGAAGCTCCTTTATACTTTTTTCATCATAGCTGTCACCGAGATAATCCTCGCCCAGAAGCAGCGCGGCTTCGGTGAGGTTCGGCAGTATCACGTCCGCTTTTTTACACAGCTTTTTCATCTCGTGCGCGAAGCCGTCGTTAAAGCCCTTGTAATATTCGCCCTTATCACCCATGACGGGATCGACGATTATAAGGTTGTCGTCCGTGCCGAAGTCGTCCATGAAGTCCGACACGATTTTTATCTGCTCGAACGAGCC
>CANQQS010000069.1 GCA_947626045.1 uncultured Clostridia bacterium
CTCATGATATAACTATTTCAGCTATTACTACTTTAACACAAAAACGTGCTTATTTCAAGACAACTTTAGTTAGCCGCCTCTTCCGCAGAGAAGCTGTTGTTTTTTCCGCGCTTTAAGGGTTTTACGTCAGAAACGTTGAACTCCTTTAAGGTTTTTTCATGCTCGTCCTCGAGCTTTACCTTTACAAGTCCCTTTAAAATGCTTACGGATTCGACTGTGCCGCTGCCGGACGGCGTGGAAACGAGCGCGCCCTGCCTCGGCGTGATTTTCAAAAGCTCCTCGTATGTGTCCTGCTCGTATTTCAGGCAGCACATAAGTCTGCCGCACGCGCCCGAAATTTTTGACGGGTTGAGCGACAGTCCCTGCTCTTTCGCCATTTTAATCGAAACCGGCACAAATTCCTCCAAAAAGTTGCTGCAGCAAAGACCTCTGCCGCACACGCCGACCGAGCCGAGCGTTTTTGCCTCGTCACGAACGCCTATTTGTCTAAGCTCTATCCTCGTGCGGAAAACATTTGCCAAATCCTTTACAAGCTCGCGGAAATCTATTCTGCCGTCGGCGGTGAAGTAGAACAGAATTTTGCTTCCGTCAAACGTGTACTCAACCTCGACGAGCTTCATTTCAAGCTTGTGGTCGGCGATTTTCTCCAGACAGATTTTGTACGCTTCCTTTTCAAATTCCTTGTTGTAGCGGTACCTTTCCGTATCGTCGTCCGTCGCGATGCGGATAACGTCCTTGACGGGCTTTTTAAACTGCTCCGCCTCGATTGCGCGTTTGCCCATAACGACGTCGCCGTACTCCATACCGCGCGACGTTTCGACTATAACGTGGTCGCCCGTCTTAATATCCAGTCCGGCGGGATTGAAATAGTATGTTTTTCCCGCGCTTTTAAAGCGAACTCCTATAACCTCCATATATATCTAAAACCTTTCAACTTAAATTATTTGGCGTGCTTCACGCCGCTTTTGATTTTTTCCGCCATTTTATCCGAAATCGTGCATACGAGGAGCATGTCCTGCTTGTTTTTCCTGTATACGATGTACCACAGATCCTTTTTGGAAAACACAGTCGCGCGCATATTCTGCGCTCTCGGTGAATTTTTCGGACGCGTTCTCGTGACCGATTTTACGCCAGACAGTGCGACCTCAAATTCCTTGTTCCTGTGACCTATCTGACGGTTCGCGCGGAACCGCGTGTTTTTCAGCGAATATGTATACACCGCGCTGTAACGCGTCAGCACGAAAAATCCGAGTACGCAGAACAGGAGCAGCGTTATTATCGTGCCTATCACCTTGTAACGCGGCAGCGCAAATATTATGAACCGTCCGACAACCAAAAGCGCCACAGCCCACAGTACGGAATACAAAAATTCCTTTTTACCGCCCGTTCTTTTTTCCTCCAATTTGATTTCTCCTCACAGCTTTGATCCCGTTAATTATATAACATATCGCGCAAATTGTCAACCGCGCGGAATTTACTTCTTGCGCAGCATGTTCACCATTTCGCTCACCGTGCGTATGCCGTAAGCCGCGAAGCCGTCCGGCACCTTAACGCCGCGCAGTGACTGCTTCGGCACGAACGCCGACTTAAAGCCGAGCTTTGCCGCCTCGTTTATGCGTTTTTCGAGCCTGCTAACGCCGCGCAGCTCTCCGCCCAGACCGACCTCACCGATAAACACCATATCGGGACTTATCGCGACGTCCGCCTGACTTGACGCTATCGCCGCGCACACGCCCAAATCAACGGCTGTTTCGTCGATTTTAAGACCGCCCGCGACGTTTATATACACGTCCGAGTTCGACAAGTTCATTTTCGATCGTTTTTCGAGTATCGCGATGAGCATCAGCGAGCGGTACATATCTATACCGTTCGCCATACGGCGCGGGTTGCCGAAGCCGGTCGGCGTGACGAGCGCCTGAATTTCAGCCATAACGCCGCGGCTGCCCTCCATAGCGCACACTACCGCGCTGCCCGAAATGTTCTCGTTCCGCCCCTCAAGCAGCGTCGCCGACGGGTTCTCCACCTCTTTAAGACCGGTGTCGAGCATTTCAAACACGCCTATCTCGTTCGTCGAGCCGAAACGGTTCTTGACGGCTCTCAAAATCCTGAACGAAAGCTGTCTGTCACCCTCGAAGTACAATACGCAGTCAACCATGTGTTCAAGCACTCTCGGACCCGCGATTGCGCCCTCCTTCGTGACGTGACCGACAATGAACATCGCCGCTCCCGTTGACTTCGCGACGCGCATAAACGCGTTTGTCGCCTCTCTGACCTGCGGCACGCTTCCCGCCGCGGACGATATTGCCTCGTGGCTCATCGTCTGTATCGAGTCGATTATAACTATGTCGGGCTTTAGCTCGTTTATCGTTTCAAGTATAAGCTCCACGTCCGTTTCGGTTATCAGGTACAGATTTTCCGACGTGACGCCGAGCCGTTCGGCGCGTATTTTTATCTGTCCTTCGCTCTCCTCGCCCGACACGTACAGCACTTTTTTATCCTTGCCGAGCGTTTCGCATATCTGCAATAGCAGCGTCGATTTGCCTATACCCGGGTCGCCGCCGACGAGAATGAGCGAACCCTTGACTATGCCGCCGCCAAGTACGCGGTCAAGCTCTTTCATACCTGTCCTGTACCGCGTTTCGTAACCCGCCTTGATCTCGCATATACGCTTCGGCATACGCGCCGACGCCGCGCTCTCGCGAACGAGCGACTTTGTGGCGGACGTTTTCTTTTCGGGAGCAATGAGCGTTTCCTCGAGCGTGTTCCAGTTACCGCACGACGGACATTTTCCGAGCCATTTCGGCGATTTATAGCCGCATTCGCGGCAAATATACGTTGTTTTCGATTTCATACGCTTTTTCCTTTCGGTTTTATCCTAAAATATTATATACCATTTCCGCGCTCAATTCAATTACAAATTTTTGTTTTACATAATAATGTTACAAACGTATTACTATCCTCTTTATCCCCGCACTTATCCACGCTTTTTTACGGCAAAATTTCCCGAAAGCCTGTCCTTTTGGTGAGTTATCCACGTTTTTGAGGCAAAACAGGGATAACTTTTTCGTTTACATAACATTTTCTGTCCCCGCGGGATAAAATTACATATATGGCGAATAAATGCACACGCGGCGGAAAATGTCAGAAATGGCTTGACAAACCTGTCGATATTCAATAAAATATATGTATAAATAATTATTATCCGCATAGGAAAGGACAAGGTATAGATGAAAAATTCAGAGAAAACAATGGACAAAATCGTGGCTCTCTGCAAGGGACGCGGTTACGTATATCCCGGCAGCGAGATTTACGGCGGCTTGGCAAACACATGGGATTACGGTCCTTTGGGAGTTGAGTTCAAAAATAACGTAAAAAAGGCATGGTGGAAAAAGTTTATACAGGAGTCGCCGTACAACGTCGGCATAGACTGCGCGATACTGATGAACCCCGAAACATGGGTAGCGTCGGGTCACGTGGGCGGCTTTTCCGATCCGCTTATGGACTGTAAGGAATGTAAATCGCGTCACAGAGCGGACAAGCTTATAGAGGATTTCGCGCACGAAAAAGGCGAGGATATAACCGTTGACGGCTGGAGCAAGGAAAAAATGGTTGAGTACATCAGTGCGAACAACATTGTCTGCCCGAAATGCGGAAAGAGCAATTTTACCGACATACGCGAGTTTAATCTGATGTTCAAGACGTTCCAGGGCGTAACGGAGGACTCGTCGTCAGTCGTTTACCTTCGTCCCGAAACGGCGCAGGGCATATTCGTAAACTTCAAAAACGTGCAGAGAACGAGCCGCAAAAAGATTCCTTTCGGTATCGGACAGGTCGGCAAATCGTTCCGCAACGAGATCACTCCGGGTAACTTCACATTCAGAACGCGCGAGTTTGAGCAGATGGAGCTTGAATTTTTCTGCGCGCCCGGCACTGATCTTGAGTGGCACGCATACTGGAAAAAGTATTGTATGGACTTTCTTTTAAGCCTCGGCATGAAGGAGGAAAACCTCCGTTTCCGCGACCATTCGCCGGAAGAGCTTGCGTTCTATTCAAACGCGACCGCCGACATAGAATTTGTATTCCCGTTCGGCTGGGGCGAGCTTTGGGGCATCGCCGACAGAACCGACTACGATTTAAAGCAGCATCAGGAACATTCGGGCGAGAGTATGGAGTATATCGACTCCGTGACAAATGAAAGATACGTGCCGTACTGCATCGAGCCGTCGCTGGGCGCGGACAGAGTGGCGCTGGCGTTCCTTTGTGAGGCGTACGACGAGGAACAGCTTGAGGGCGGCGACAGCCGCGTGGTTCTGCACCTGCACCCCGCGCTCGCGCCGGTAAAGGCTGCTGTGCTGCCGCTGTCGAAGAAGCTCGACGAGGGCGCGACGGCTGTATACCAAAAACTGGCGAAAAAATACAACTGCGAGTACGACAACGCCGGCTCGATAGGCAAGCGTTACCGCCGTCAGGACGAGATAGGCACGCCGTACTGCATAACGTTCGATTTCGACTCGCTTGAGGACAACGCGGTGACGATAAGAGAAAGAGACAGCATGGAGCAGGAAAGAGTAAAAATTGAGGAGCTTGAAAAGTTCCTTGATGAAAAATTAAACTTTTAACGCGATTGGAGGTATTTCAAATGAAATTTTTCAGCGAATTTAAGGAGTTTATTGCCAAAGGCAACGCTCTGGATTTGGCTGTCGGTGTCGTTGTGGGCGGCGCGTTTAAGGCAATAGTTGACGCGCTTGTTAATTACATTATTATGCCTTTTATAGCCTTTTTGGGCAGTTTGATTGTGAAGGGCGCGGCTACGGTCGGCGCGGACGGCGTTGCCGAAACAATATCGTCATTCCAGCTTTGGACTATTCCGGGTACTGAGATTGCCATAGGTATGTTTATCGGGTCTATAATCAATTTCCTGATTGTAGCGTTTGTACTGTTCTGCGTTGTTAAAGGCATTAACAAAATGAGAGAACGGTCACGCAGCGAGGAAGCTGCCGCCGAGGAAGCTCCCGCAGGTCCCACACAGGAAGAGCTTCTCGCCGAAATCCGCGATCTTTTAAAGGAAAAGAAATAATTTAATCACATAAAAATATCCGCCTTGAAGGGCGGATATTTTTATGACTAAAATTCTCACACCGCCGCATTGCGCGGTTTTTTTCGTATAAATGCGAAGTAGAACGAAACCGAAATTGCCGCCGCGACAGTCCAGCCGACGGGCCACGACAGCCATATACCTATCTCGCTGTTCATCATGTACGACAGCACGTACGCTATTATTACGCGTAGCAAGAGGTCAGTGAACGTTGAAATCATAAACGGACGCATCTCTCCCGCGCCGCGCAGAAGTCCGTCCGCCGCGAGCTTTATCGCCGCTATAAAATAGAACGGCGACGCTATCATAAGAAACGATCTTCCCACGTCCGTAACCTGCGCAATATCCGCCTCGGACGGGTTTACGAATATGTGCATCATGTACGTCGGGAATATGAAGTACGCGATAAAGAACGGCAGCGCTGTCACTATAGACATTATAACGCCGCTCTTAAATCCCGCGCGCACGCGGTCGAACCTGCCCGCGCCGGTATTTTGGGCCGTGTAGCTCGACATCGCGTTGCCGAGCGTCGCGAAGCTCGTTATCGTAAACGTGTTTAATTTAATCGCCGCGCTGTAACCGGCTATAACGTCCGAACCGAAAAAGTTGACGCGCGTCTGTATAAACAGATTACCGACCGACACAAAGCTCTGCTGCAGAATACTCGGCACGGCAAACCGCGATATTCGTCCGAGCATGCTCCATGAAAATTTACTGTACCTGCCCGACTTTATTTTTCTCACTCTTATTACCATTACCGCGAACGCGCAAGCCATGCTTATTCCCTGCGCGATAAATGTCGCCCACGCCACGCCCGCGACGCCCATTTTGAACGCCGCCACAAAAAGTATATCGAGCGCTATGTTGCCGAGCGACGACGCTATAAGGAAGTAAAGCGGCGTTCGGCTGTCGCCGAGAGCCGTGAATATGCCTGTGCAAATATTGTAGAGGAACAGAAACGCCAGTCCCCATATGTAAACGGACAAATATATTACCGAGTCGGGCATTATGTTTTCCGGCGTGTGCAGCATCCGCAGCATAGCCGTACACGTTACCGCGCCGACAGCAGTGAGTATTACCGCGAGCGCTGTCATGGCGATTACCGATGTGAAAATCGCCGTTTTGAGCTTTTCGTATTTTTTCGCACCGAAAAGCTGTGAGATAACGACCGCCGCTCCGACGTTCGCGCCTGTCGCGACAGCCATAAATATCATCGTTATCGGGTATGACGCGCCAACCGCCGCGAGTGCGTCCGCGCCTATGAATTTACCCGCGACAACGCTGTCAACTATGTTGTAAAGCTGCTGGAACACGACGCTCAAAAGCATCGGAACAAAAAATTTCCACAAAACCCGCGAGGTTTTACCTTCCGTAAGGTCTGTTATCAATCAAAATCACTCTTTTCACTCAATTCAATTTCCACGGGGTACTTGCCGCTGAAACAGCCGTCACAGTAGCCGCACCGCGCGTTCGGGATTATTTTTTGAAGCGACTCCACGCTCAAAAATCCGATACTGTCCGCGCCGATAAGCTGTCTTATACCCTCCATGTCATACCTGCACGCCACAAGCTGGTCACGCGACGGCACGTCAGTGCCGAAGTAGCAGGGCCACATAAACGGCGGAGCGGACGAGCGCACGTGTACCTCCTTCGCGCCGAAGCTGCGCAGAAGGTGTACAATACGTTTTGAAGTCGTGCCGCGCACGATCGAGTCGTCAACCATCACGACACGCTTGCCCTCAACGGTGGAGCGCAGAACGTTCAGCTTAATTCTGACCGCGTTTTCGCGCATCGCCTGTGACGGCTGGATAAACGTCCTGCCGATATATTTGTTCTTAACAAAACCGATACCGTAGGGTATGCCCGATTCAAGCGCGAAGCCCATAGCCGCGCTTATGCCGCTGTCCGGCACGCCTATAACAACGTCCGCGTCGGCGGGGTGTTCCTTTGCGAGGTATTTTCCCGCGAGCATACGCGAGTCATGCGCCGATTGTCCCTCTATAACGCTGTCGGGACGCGCGAAGTAGAGATACTCGAATATACACATCGTATGCGGCTTTGTACCGACGTATGTCTTAATGCTCTTTATTTTGCCCTCGCATACGACCACGATTTCGCCCGGTTCAAGCTCGCGCTCAAACTCCGCGCCCACGCTGTCGAGCGCGCACGTTTCGGACGCGAATATAACCGCGTCGCCGCGCCTGCCCATACAGAGCGGACGAAATCCCCAAGGATCGCGCGCCGCAATGAGCTTTCTCGGACTCATTACGATAAGCGAAAACGCGCCCTTAAGGTGCGGCACGGCTCGCTCTATCGCGGCTTCGATACTGCCGCAGTTAAGCCGCTCCTTCGCTATCGTGTACGCTATCATTTCCGTGTCGGTAGTCGTCTGGAAAATCGCGCCCGTGACGCTGAGTTCGTCCATGAGCGCGTTTTTGTTTACAAGGTTGCCGTTGTGCGCTATCGCAATGTTGCCCTTGCTGTAACGCAGAACGAGCGGCTGAGCGTTCTCTCTCATGCTCTCGCCCGTTGTGGAATAGCGGACGTGGGCGCACGCCATTGTGCCGCCGAGCCGCGTCAGTATTTCCTCGTTAAAAACGTCGTTTACAAGCCCCATATCCTTGTAAGACGTTATATCGCGGTTATTGTTGACGGCGATACCGCAGCTTTCCTGACCTCTGTGCTGCAGCGCGAAAAGTCCGTAGTACGCCGTTCTCGCGCAGTCGCCTGCGGGGTCGTATATCGCGAATACGCCGCAGTCCTCGCCGATTTTGTTTTCCGTAAGCATATAAATGTCCCCTTTTTTCCCGTTTTCGGGTCATACATAATAAGTATATAACAATTAAGGTAAAATTTCAATAGCTTTGTGACAATTTTTGCGGATGGGCGTAAGGCGGGCGGCCGATGACCGCCCCTACGTATGACCCCCTCTCTGAGGGGGTCTAAACTTGCTTGCAAGTTTAGGGGGGTGGTTTTTAAAGGGGAATTTGTGCACCCCCCGAAATCAAAGATTTCGACCCCCTCATAGAGGGGGTCTTGTGCGGCGTTATGTATGCCTCCCCTACTAGGGGAGGGAGACCGCCGAAGGCGGTGGAAGGGTTTTATTCGGGCGAACACGGTTCGCCCCTACGGGAACGGGCGGTCAATGACCACCCCTATGAAACCGGGACGTCGAGGCGCCGTCCCCTACACCCGTATTTTATAAATTTGTTTGCCGTAGGGGCTGGCGCCCTCGACAGCCCGAATGCGCGATTGTAAACCCACCACAAATAAAAAGGTTGACAAATCACATTTTATATATTATACTATACGCGAAGGAGGCGCAAAATGAAAACAAAAACAATGATTACATGCGCGTTATTTGCGGCGGTGATATGCGTGTTCTCGGTAATAACGGTACCGACGGGCATTGTGCCGGTAACGCTGGGGCTGTTCGGCATCATGATTACGGCTGTCATACTCGGGTCGGCGAAGGCGGCTGTATCAACGGCTGTATTCATACTGCTCGGTGCGGTCGGACTGCCGGTATTTTCGGGCTTTAAGGGCGGCGTCGGCGTACTCGCGGGACCCACGGGCGGCTACATATGGTCGTACGTTATTATGGCTGTGATTATAGGCTTCACCGCATCGCGGCAGTACGAAAAAAAGCTTACCGCTCTCGCGGCAATATTCGTATCGTGCCTTATATCCATAGCGATATGCTACGCGCTCGGCACGCTTCAATTCATGCTCGTGCAGAAAACGGATTTACAGACGGCTCTGACGCTCTGCGTACTGCCGTTTATACCGTTCGACGTCGCGAAAGCGGTTGCCGCGTCATATGCGGGGTATGAGGTGAAACAACGGCTTATCCGCGCGCATCTCATATAAAACGGCGCAAAAAAATGACGGACTAAAATCCGTCATTTTTTGTATTGCATATTACTGAGCGGGCTGAGCTTCCGCGTCAGTCTGTTCGGTCTGCTCGGGTTGAGACTGATCGTCGGTCTGCTCGGATTGAGACTGATCGTCAGCCGTCTGGTCTTCGGACTGTGACTCCTGCATCTGCTTTTGCAGCTCTTCCATCTGCTTTTCGTATTCTTCTCTTTCCTTCTTGTCAGCCTCGTTTACGGTCTGTCTTACCTCTTTGTAAAGCGTGTCGCCGTCGGCAGCATCCGTAAGTCCGTAACGCTCAAGGAAGCTGTCGAGGTTTTCCTCGCCCACAAAATTTTTAAGCGGTGCTTCGCCTATCGCGTCACCCCAAGGCGTATTCTCGTCAACCCAGTCGGGAAGTCCGAGATACGACTTAGCTTCGTCAACCGTCGCCATATTCTCATAATTGCTCATTTCCAGCACCTTGCTTATGGGAATAGCGTTGTACGCCGACGTTTCGTTTGTGTCAGCCGGCATATCGGCGGGCAAGCCGTATTCATCGAGAAAGTCGCGGAAGTTTACATCCTGAACTGTCTGTCTTACCTCTTTGTAAAGCGTGTCGCCGTTTGCCTTATCCTTAAGACCGTACTGCTCCAAAAACGCGTCGAGATTATCCTCACCCACATAATTCTTGAGCGGCGCTTCGCCTAAAGCTTCACCCCAAGGCGTGTCCTCGTTTACCCAGTCGGGGAGTCCGAGAACCGACTTTGCCTCGTCAACCGTTGTCATATCGTTGAACATCTGCATTGCTATAACCTCGCCGAGAGTGTATGTCTCGTATGCGGAAGCCATATCAGATGACTTAACGATGTCTCCTATCGTTCTGCCGCTGACGTCGGGATATGTGTTATACTTGTTGTGGTTTTGGTTCAATATAATTACGAGTACAACTATTGCCGCCGTAATAAGAGCGCATACGGTTATAATTACAGCAGTTTTGGAGTTTTTCTTTTCCGGCACGGGAACTGCGTTCTCGCCGAGGTTAGAGAAATCCTGTTCCGCTGTGTCAACGTTGTACGCCGTATCTTTAATCACGCTGTCAACGGTGCCTGCTGTTTTTTCGGATGTGTTATCGATTGATTCAATGACATTATCTGCCGCGCTTTCAGCTGTATCGGCAGCCGTTTCAGCCGTATTTTCAACCGTTTCGGTCACTTCCTCGACGGTGTCGCCAACCGCTTCGGTTGCTTCCTCGACGGCATTATCAGCCGCGTCTTCAGCCGTTTCCGTGGCATCTTCAACCGTTTCGGCGGCGTTTTCAACCGCGTCTTCAACTGCTTCGGTTACTTCCTCGGCGGCTTCGTTTAAATTCTTTTCCTCGTCCATTTTAATATCTCCTCTACACAAAATTTATTATTCCGCGGGCGTTTCCGCAGGTACTTCGGTTGCTTGTGTATCGCCTTCGGCTGCTGCCGCATCGGGAGCGGCGGAGCTGTCGGGAGCCGGCGTTGCATTAGCCGCTTCTTCCTGCATTGCCTGAATCGCGTCCTGAATTGCCGTACCGAAATCTTCAAGAGATGTTTCGCTTGTTATCTCGTCGCCGAGACCGTAAAGCTGCTTTTGCATGTTGAAGGTATCGGTTCCCAATGCCGTTTCGGCACTCATCGCGTTCAAATCCTTTATAGTCGTGTCAGCCGTAACAGCGTCGCTGTACTGTGAAAGATAGCCCTCCACGTCGGGGTTGCCCTCATCGTCGGTTATACCGGCAAAGTTTACGTAGTTGCTTATCGTCATGTTGTTTGCCATATCCTGCATGGTAGATTTTTCTGTTATGTCGCCGCCGAGCGTAAGACCGTACTGCGCGAGGTAATCCTCGACCGACATTCCCGCCTGTCTCGCCTGATACGCGACTGTCGGCTCCTTGCTGCCGCTTGCTATCTCCTTGTTTTCAATGTGTTCCGAAAGCTTCGGGACAGCGGCGAACGCGCATATTACCGCGAATATAACTATAACCGCTACCGAAACCAGCGTCAGTGTTGAATTAGACCTTGACGTTTTACTGCTTCTCATTAAATTTTCTCCTTCCGTTTTTTATAATAATGGTAAAACTGTTCTTTTTTTACACATTTGTATCAACTATATCACTTTGCCGGGAAAAAATCAATATGTTTTTTGTGAATTTTTTGTTACGGCGTTTGACTTACGCGCCGAGCCGTATTATAATTTATGTTACGGGAGGGCATTATGACTTACGAAGAAACCTTATCTTACATACATTCGATACCGAAATTCCGCCGTCCGCTGGGCAACGAAAACCTGAGCCGATTGCTTTCTCTTTTGGGAAATCCGCAGAAAAAACTGCGCTTTGTCCACATTGCCGGAACGAACGGTAAAGGCTCGACGGCGGCTATGACGGCTGAAATCCTGAAACACTCGGGTTATGTGACGGGACTTTTCACGTCGCCCTTTATCGAGCGTTTCAACGAACGCATAAGTATAAACGGCGAAAATATTCCGGACGGCGCACTTATAGAATATGCCGGAAGAGTAAAAAATATTATGGAAACGAGCGGTGCGCTCGTGAGTGAGTTCGCGTTCGTGACCGCCGCGGCATTTCTGTACTTTTACGAAAAAAATTGCGATATAGTGGTGCTGGAGGTCGGCATGGGCGGCAAGCTCGACGCGACGAACGTGATTGACGGGAGCGTCGCGAGCGTAATATGCAAAATAGCTCTCGACCACACGCAGTACCTCGGTGATACAATAGAGGAAATAACGCGCGAGAAGTGCGGCATTATCCGCGAGGGAGGCAGTGTGGTCGTGTACCCGAACGAAAAGTGCGTCACCGACATTATCCGCACGTGCGCCGAGAGTAAAAACGCGCGCCTCACCGTCGCGGACGCGCACACTGCCGACGGTTACGAGCTGTCGCTTAAGGGAGAGTACCAAAGATACAACGCTGCGGTGGTACTTGAAACGATGAACGCGCTTAGAGAAGCGGGGTATAAAATCCCCGACGAAGCCGTGCGCGAGGGACTGAAAAACACGGCGTGGCGCGCGCGGTTCGAGTTTGTTCGCGACAACGTCATAATCGACGGCGCGCACAATCCCGACGGTATACGCGCGCTTAAAAGGTCGCTTGAGGGAATAAATAAAGATATAACCGTTGTCGCCGCCATGATGGAGGACAAGGCGTGGGAGGAGTGCGTAAGGGAAATAAGCTCCGCAGCAAAACGCTTTATCGCGACGGAGCTTAATATGCCGCGCTGCCTTAAAGCCGAAAAAATCGCGTCCGTTGTCACAAACGCCGAGGTCATAAAGGACGTGAACGCGGCTCTCGACGCGGCTTTGTCGGGCAATACCGGCGCAGTATGCGTGTGCGGCTCGCTGTACCTCGCGGGCGAGGCGGTAAAATATTTTAATAATCGGCAAAATAATACTTGCAAATAAAATGTTCTTGTGTTATACTAAACAATGGCGTCTTACGGACGCGCGAAATTTAAGAAAGGAGGAGTATGTGTGAAAGAGGGAATACATCCCGATTACAAGCAGACAACCATTACCTGCGCCTGCGGAAATGTTATCGAGACAGGCTCCACAAAGGAAAATATCCAGGTTGAAATCTGTTCAAACTGTCATCCGTTCTTCACGGGTAAGCAGAAGCTTGTAGACACGGGCGGACGCGTTGAGAAGTTCAACAAGCGTTTCAACAGAAAGCCGGCTAATTGATAAGCCGCAAAACAAATTCAGTATGTAAAGTGAACCCCTGCTTGGAAAGCCGAATCACCAACGGCATCTCAGCGGAGGGCGATGATTTATCATAGGAGGTGAAACCATGACAAAGGAACGTAAGGAGCAGATTATAAAGGAATTTGCTACGCATGAGGGCGACACGGGTTCGCCGGAGGTACAAATTGCTCTTTTAACAGAGAGAATTAACCACCTCAACAACGACCACCTTAACATCCACAAGAAGGACCATCACTCAAGACGCGGTCTTCTTATGATGGTAGGTAAGAGACGCGGACTTATGAACTACCTTAAGGGTCAGGATATCGAAAGATACCGCGCACTTGTGGCTAAATTAGGCTTAAGAAAGTAATTTTGTTATATGGGGCAAACCGGCTCGTCCGGTTTGCCTGTATATATTTACGGAGATATTTGTTTAGCAAATAAATAGAGGACGGGAGTGCATCCCCTCTTGTATTTATCTGCTAAAACATATCTCCGAAAAAATACAAAGAAAAGGAGAAAAAATATGTTCAGAACATTCGAAACAACACTTGCGGGCAGACCGCTCGTTATCGAAACGGGCAAAATGGCTCAGCTTGCAAACGGAAACTGCCTCGTGCGCTACGGCGACACGGTGGTTATGGTAAACGTAACGGCTTCACGCTCACCCAGAGAGGGAATAGACTTCTTCCCTTTGAGCGTTGACTACGAGGAAAAGCTCTACTCGGTCGGCAAGATCCCCGGCGGCTACATCAAGCGCGAGGGCAAGCCGTCCGAAAAGGCTATACTCACGAGCCGCGTTATCGACAGACCGATAAGACCGCTTTTCCCGTCAGACCTTAGAAACGACGTTACCGTTGTTGCGACGGTTCTTTCGGTTGAGCAGGACAACCCTCCCGAGGTCGCGGCTATGATAGGCACGTCGATTGCAATCTCAATTTCGGATATTCCGTGGAACGGACCCATCGCGGGCGTATGGCTCGGTCTCATTGACGGCGAGTACGTTATAAACCCGACCGTCGAGCAGAGAGAAAAGAGCGACATGCTCGTTACCGTAGCCGGTACAAAGCAGAAGGTCGTTATGATAGAAGCCGGCGCGAACGAGGTTCCCAACGACGTTATGCTTGAGGGTATAAAGTTCGCACACAAGGAAATCATCACGCTCTGCGAGTTTATAAGCGGTATTCAGGCTGAGATAGGCAAGAAAAAGTTTGAGTACGAGTCGCACGACGTTGACCACGACCTTTACGACGCGATAAAGGAAATGGCGTTCGAGAA
>CANQQS010000070.1 GCA_947626045.1 uncultured Clostridia bacterium
TATATACTACACGATAGGTCAGCGCAAGGGCATAGGCGCTTACGGCAGACCGATGTTTGTAATGAAGATAGACGCGGAAAATAACACGATAACACTCGGTGAAAAGGGTATGGAATTTTCGTCGGAGCTTACGGCGGAGGACGTGAATTTTATATCGGGCGAAACGCCAAAGGAAGAAATAAACGTGACCGCGCGCATACGCTATCAGGCGCCGCCGCGGGACGCGGTCTTAACGCCGCTCACGGGCGGCAGGGTACGGCTCGCGTTTAAGGAGCCGGTACGCGCCGTGACGCCGGGGCAGGCGGTAGTATTTTACGACGGCGACATCGTTCTCGGCGGCGGAACGGTAATTTGAAAAGGAGGACGCTATGGACGCATTCATGGACAGGGTAATAAAGTATATACAGCTTCTGCGCATAACGGATTTTATCGACGTTATCATAGTGGCGATAATTTTCTATTACCTTATAAATCTTATACGTGAGACGCGCGCGGTGCAGCTTGTAAAGGGAATAATATTCCTGTTCGCCGTGTTTTTCCTGAGCCAGCGGCTCAACCTGAACGCACTCAATTACATACTCGGCGGAGCGATGCAGATAGGTGCGTTCGCGATAATCGTTCTGTTCCAGCCGGAACTTAGGAGCCTGCTCGAGCGTATGGGACGGTTCAAGGTGGGAAGGATAATCGACTTCGCCGTAGACAACAGCGAGGAGGAGCTTTCGAAAACGATAGAATCCGTATCGCTCGCGGCGGAAAATATGTCGCTCACAAAAACCGGCGCGCTTATCGTTATTGAGCGCAGCACGCGTCTGGGTGAGTTTATAAACACCGGCACGATGCTTGAAGCGAATGTGTCGAGCGGACTTCTGGAAAACATATTCGTGCCGAACACGCCGCTCCACGACGGCGCGGTAATAATACGCGGCAACAAGATAATAACTGCCGGCTGCCTTCTGCCGCTCACCGCGAACAACAACCTCTCCCGCGACCTCGGCACACGTCACAGAGCCGCAATAGGACTTAGCGAGGTAACGGACGCGGTAATAGTCGTGGTGAGCGAGGAAACGGGTAAAATTTCGATAGCATTGAACGGTTCTCTGACGCGCAATTTAAACCGTGAATCGCTGGCGAAGGCGCTCAGGAAGCTCATAATACAAAAGCCGGAAACGCAGCAGAAAATAGACAAGATTAAATTTTGGAAAACGAAGGCGCAGTAAAAAGACGGAGAAGGGAGTCAGGTAAAATGGCTGATAGCAATGTAACAAAACCTCAGAAAAAAAAGCTCCGCACGATGGCGCTTTCCGTGCTGCTTTCCATAATCGTATGGTTCATGGTAATGTCGCTCACAAATCCGACAATAACCGTTACGCTCACAAATCTTAAAGTACGGTTCGTAGGCGAGGCGACACTTCGCGACCGTTCTCTTACCGTGACGGGACGCGAGAACATACCTCCGTTGTCGGTGACGGTCACGGGGAACCGCGGCGACCTTATGAATTATATGGACGACATTTACATTCAAGTGGATTTAAGCAACATAACCGACGCAGGAACATACAGTCTTGCAGGCAAGCCGATGATACCGACGACGCGCATAGGCGTTGAAAGAGAAAATTACGGAGACATTACCGTGAATGCGGAAAAGATTATTTCCAAAGAAGTGAAGGTAGAGGTAACGCCGACGGGTGTGCCGAACGACAAGCTTGTGCGCGCCGATGTTAAAAACCCCGTTGTGGAGATAAGCGGAGCTGAAAGCGAGATAAACGAAGTGGACGGCGCAAGGGCGTTCGAAAATTGGCAGGATATAAAGGAAGGAACCGCGAAGCTCGAATATATGCTCGTAAACGCCTCCGGCTCGCCGATAACGGAAAACGAAACGATAGAAAGCCCGCGAAGCGAAATTGAGGTTGAAAACAAGATATATAACGCAGTAACGCTGCCGATTGACGTAAAGCTGTCTGACGGTTTAAGCGAGGGCTACGAGCTTGACAACTCCGCTCCCGATCCGGACAGCGTGAAGGTCGGCATCGAGGACGGAGCGTCCGCTCCCGAACGGCTGACAGTGACGATTCCGACGATAGAGAGCGGCGAAAAGGAGTTCAAAATTGATAAGGCAGAGGGCATATACATACCCGAGGACAGCGCGGCGGTAAAAATAAACGTAAACGCGCATGAAAAACCGATAGACAATGATATGAATACGGAGAACTGATATGGCTGACAGACTTGTAAGAGGAAACAGCGCCGACGGCACAATTCGCGTATACGCGGCGGTAACAACAGACCTTGTGAACGAGGCGCAGAGAATACACGATACATTCCCCGTGGCGACAGCCGCGCTCGGCAGACTGCTCACAGCCGCCGCGATAATGGGAGCGGCTGGACTTAAAAGCGACACGGACAGCATGACACTGCAGATAAAGGGTAACGGCGATATACGCGACATGGTAGCCGTGACGGACAACAAGAGCCGCGTGAGAGGGTACATTTCAAATCCATACATCGACCGTCCGCTTAACGCGAAGGGCAAGCTCGACGTAGGCGGCGCGGTAACGGGCGTTACCGGCGGCACATCGCACGACGGCGGATATTTGAGCGTGATACGCGATTTGGGCATGAAGGAGCCGTATATCGGACGCGTGCCGCTCGTGTCGGGCGAAATCGCGGAGGACTTGACGTATTACTACGCGAAAAGCGAGCAGATACCGACCGCGATCGCGCTCGGCGTCCTCGTGAATACCGACGACAAAGCACTTGCGGCGGGCGGTTACATGATACAGCTCATGCCCGAAGCGACCGACGAAACGGCTGTAAGGCTCGAGGAAATAATAAAGGAAGCTCCGCCGATAACCGATTTGATACACGGCGGCAGCGGCGCGGAGGACATACTTTTCCGCATGACGGAAGGCTTTTCGATGATATGCGAAAACAAGTACATCGTGCCGGAATACAAGTGCAAATGCTCGCGCGAACGTATGGAGCGCGCGCTCGTGACGATAGGCGCGGACGAGATCCGCTCGCTGATAGAGGAGCAGGGCGGTGCGGAAATGACGTGCCGCTTCTGCGACAACAAATACAATTTCACAAAAGAGGAACTGACGGAGCTTTTAAGACAAGCGGAGGGCAAACGATGAACAAGAGCGAAATAAAATATCTCGAGCGGCTGTCGGAGCTTTATCCGACGGTGGACAGCGCCGCGACGGAGATTATAAACATGCAGGCGATACTCAATCTCCCGAAGGGAACGGAGCATTTTTTAAGCGACATACACGGCGAGTATGCCGCGTTTTCGCACGTTCTGCGCAACGGCTCCGGCGCGGTCAGCAAAAAGATTGATGACGTTTTCGGTCACACGCTGAGTATCCGGGACAAGCGCGAGCTTGCGTCGCTCGTCTACTACCCGACGCAGAAAATAAGCTACATAAAGCACCAGGGCAAGGACACGGAAAACTGGTACAAAATAATGCTTTACCGTCTTATCGATATATGCCGCGTCGTATCGTCTAAATACACGCGCTCGAAGGTGAGGAAGGCTCTGCCGAAGGCGTACGCGTACGTCATAGAGGAGCTTATCACCGAGAAGCCGGAGGTACTGAACCGCGGCGCGTATTTTGACGGCATAGTGGACACGATTTTGGAGGTCGGCATAGCGGAAAAGTTTATTATAGCGATGGCGGAGCTTGTACACCGCCTTGTCGTTGACCACCTGCATGTTCTCGGTGACATCTTTGACCGAGGCAGAGCGCCGCATGACATAATGGATAAGCTGTGCGATTACCACTCGCTTGACATACAGTGGGGCAACCACGACGTTATGTGGATGGGCGCGGCTGCCGGCAACACGACGTGTATCGCAAATATTATCCGCAACAGTGTGCGCTACGGCAATATGGACGTTTTGGAGGACGGCTACGGCATAAACATGCTGCCGCTCGCAACGTTCGCAATGGCTGCCTACGAGGACGACAAGTGTGAGAGATTTAAGATAAAGCGGCTCGGCAGGAGAGTTACCGACGTAGCCGACAACGACATAGAGATGAAGCTGCACAAGGCGATAGCGGTAATACAGTTTAAGCTCGAAGGTCAGCTTATCGCAAAGTACCCCGAATTTGAAATGGATTCGCGCAGACTCCTGCACCGCATAGACTTCAAAAACGGAACGGTGGAGATAGAGGGTAAAACGTACCCGATGCTTGACATGAATTTCCCGACGATAGATCCAGAAGACCCGTACGCGCTCACCGAAAAAGAAAGCGAGGTAATGGAAAAGCTGCGCTCGGCGTTCGTGCGCTGCCAGAAGCTGCAGCGCCACACGCGCCTGCTCATGCAGAAGGGCAGCCTTTACAAGGTATACAACGGCAATCTCCTGTTCCACGGCTGCGTGCCGATGAACAGCGACGGCACGTTTAAGGAAATGACGCTCGGCGGCAAACGTTACGGCGGCAAGGCGCTTTACGACGCGTTTGAAGCTGCTATAAGGCGCTCGCTGCTGTCGCCCGACATAAAGGAACGCGTTCGCGGCGCGGATTTGATGTGGTATTTGTGGAACGGTCCGACGTCGCCGCTTTTCGGACGCGACAAGATGACGACGTTCGAGCGGTATTTTATAGAGGATAAGGAAACGCACAAGGAACATAAAAACGCGTATTACACGCTTATAAACAACGTGGAAACAGCCGACAAGATCCTTGCCGAGTTCGGACTTGACGAAACGGGACACATAATAAACGGTCATGTCCCCGTGCATCAGGGCGAGGGTGAAAATCCGCTGAAGTGCGGCGGCAAGGTGATAATGATAGACGGCGGCTTTTCAAAGGCGTACCAGACCGTGACGGGCATAGCCGGCTACACGCTAACGTATAATTCCTACGGTCTCACGCTCACGGCGCACGAGCCGTTCAGCGGCGCGGAGGACGTTATTTACAACAACAGGGATATTGTGTCGAACCAGGTCGCCGTCAGACATTCGGCTAACAGAATACTCGTCGGCGACACCGATAACGGCAAGCGGCTTAAAGAGAGAATAGACGATTTAAAGGAGCTTATTAAGGCGTACAGGCAGGGCGTCGTCGCCGAGAAACGGTAAAATATTTGAGGACAGCCTTAGCAAAGGAGAGGCTAACGGGCGACCGCGAGGGTCGCCCCTACGGCGTACGATTTATAAAATTTGGTGTAGGGGCGACCCTTGCGGTCGCCCGCAAGACCCCCTCTACGAGGGGGTCAAAAGCCGTTTACGGCTTTTGGGGGGTGTTATGCACATTCACACAGTACACCCCCCAAAACTCACAAGTGAGTTTTGACCCCCTCATAGAGGGGGTCATACCGCCAACACCTACCTTTTTCCGCCGAGAAGTACAAACGACAGCGGCGGGATTTTTCGTATCACAAACCGCGACAGCGCGTAAGGAATTGCAAGCCCCAGAACAGTCACAACGCCGACGCACAAAGCGGGCGGCAGCGGCGAATACGCGAGCAGTATTCCCATAAGTCCCGACACGAGAAACGGCGCGTGCATGAGGTATATATCGTACGAGTACGAGCCGAGAGCTGTGAAAAACGGCTTTATTTTTGTTTTCGCTATCATATCCGAAACGGAGCAAACCGTCACTATTCCCGCCGCGCTGCACACGGCGCGCGTCACGTAAAGCGCCGCCTTAACCGCGCCCTGCGGCATACCAAAAACGTAAAAGCGGCTGTATATTACGTTAGCCGTCACAAACACGACCGCCGCCGCGATAATGTGCAGCGGCTTTTTTAAAACGGCACTCATACCGTCCGCACACATCATGCGCGCGAGCGAGAAAAACACCAAATCCGCCGCGGTATAGTCGAGTATCGCGGGATATGTAACAAACGCTTTCGACACGTACAGCGCGAGAAGAACGGCGAGCATTATTTTCGATTTCATCACGCGTCCGAGCAGGATATTCACCGCAAACACTATAAAGAGTGAGTACACGAACCACAGATGCTGGTCTACATGACCCGAATAAAACAGTATGCCGAGCGCCATATCCTTAAGCATCGGCGAGCCGTAACCGCCGCCGGACAGCACCGACGCGAGCGCCGGTATCTTCATCGAAACGAATATAACGGCGTACGCGAACAGCGAAAACACAAGGTACGGCAGCATTAAAAGCCGCGCCTTGCCGGCGATAAACCTTCCTTTGTCGGTATACCGTTTAATCCCTTTTTCAAACAGCCATCCCGAAACAAAGAAAAACAGCGGCATATGAAAATTGTATATAAAAATCCACACAAATTCAACGCCCGTAAACGCTTCGCGCAGCTTCGGCACGAGCGAGTGCGCGAAAACAACGAGAATTATGCCTATTCCTCTCGCAATATCCGCCCAGTCAAGCCTTTTATCCATGGCGGTAACACCCCCTTAAAGTCTTTGAAACAATTATATAATCGGTGTCACGCTATTGTCAATAGCTTATATTTGATTTGCAATAAATTTTGTGATAATATATAATGGTATATATGATGTAATGGGGGAGGTATCATTTGCATGAAAATATTGCTTATAAATAAATACTTGTACCCCAAGGGCGGCGCGGAGACATACGTGTTCAAGCTTGGAAGAGCGCTGTGGGAAGCGGGTCACGAGGTTCAGTTTTTCGGTATGGCGGACAGCCGCAACGAAACGGGCAATGAAGCGAACGCCTACGCGGCGGGTATCGACTTCCACAAAAAAAGCGTGAGCTATCTCACTTATCCGTTCAAGATAATATACTCGCGCGGCGCGAGAAAACAGCTTAAAAAGGTGCTTGACGACTTTCAGCCCGATGTCGCGCATCTGAACAACTTCAACTACCAGCTTACGCCGTCAATCGTGTACGAGCTGAAAGAGCGCGGAATACCTGTTGTGTACACGGCGCATGACGTGCAGCTTGTATGCCCGTGCCATAATCTCGCGAACGGCGACACAGCGGGACTTTGCCGTGAATGTTACGGCGGACGGTATATGAACTGCGTAAAACACCGCTGCGTTCACAATTCGCGTATGCGCAGCGTACTCGGCGCGGCGGAGGGATATTTGTACCGAAAGCTGCACGCTTATCAAAATATAGACAAAATAATCTGTCCGTCGAAATTCATGGAGAACGAGCTTTCTCAAAATCCCGATATTGCGGGACGGACAAAAGTGCTGCATAATTTTATTGATGAAATGAAGCCCTCGAACGCCGCGAAAAGAAACTATGTTGTGTATTTCGGGCGTTACAGTGAGGAAAAGGGCATAAAAACCCTGCTCAAAGCTGTACGCGCGCTGCCGCACGTAAAATTCGCGTTTTGCGGCACTGGTCCAATGGAAGACGAGGTAAACGGCGTCGCGAACATAAAAAATCTCGGATTTTTGAGCGGCGCGAAGCTTAACGGCATAATAGAACAGGCGCGTTTCAGCGTTATTGCGTCGGAATGTTCGGAAAACTGCCCGTTTGCGGTAATGGAGTCGCAGACATTGCTAACGCCCGTCCTCGGTGCGAATATCGGCGGAATACCGGAGCTTATCGACGAGGGGAAGACGGGTATGCTGTTTGAGAGCGGGAACGCGGACAAGCTTGCGGAAAAGATAGACTATCTGTGGAAAAATCCCGAGGTGTGCAGCGAAATGAGCAAAAACTGTGAAAATATAGATTACGATACGGTTAAGGAATACATGCAAAAAATAATCGCGGTATATGAGGATTTAATCCGAAAGGATAAATAATTGGAGATGGCGTCATGAAGATTGCAATGATAGGTCACAAGCGCATACCGTCGCGCGAAGGCGGAGTGGAGCTTGTTGTCGGGGAGCTGTCGCGGCGCATGGCTGCGGCGGGTCACAGCGTGACGGCGTACAACCGGCGCGGGAAACACGTCTCCGGCGGCGAGACGGCGAACGTGAAGGAGTACGAGGGCGTAAGAATAAAGAGTGTGCCGACGTTTGAAAACGGCAGGCTGAACGCGATAGTGTATTCCGTCATAGCGTCATTCCTCGCGCTTTTCGGCAGATATGACGTGATACATTATCACGCGGAAGGCCCCTGTTCGATGATATGGCTTCCTCATCTTTTCGGTATACGCACCGTCGCGACGATACACGGTCTTGACTGGCAGCGGGCAAAGTGGGGCGGTTTCGCGACGAAATTCCTCAAATTTGGCGAAAAAACAGCCGCGAAGTACGCTGACGAAATAATAGTTCTGTCGGAGAACGTAAAGGATTATTTCAAAAAAACGTACAATCGCGACACAATCTTCCTGCAAAACGGCGTTGACGCGCATAAAACGGACAGCGCGAAAATCATAAATGAAAAATACGGTCTTGAAAAAGACGGATACATATTGTTCCTGGCGCGCATAGTGCCGGAAAAGGGACTTCACTATCTCATAGACGCGTTTAAAAACACCGACACCGACAAAAAGCTCGTGATAGCCGGCGGCGTAAGCCACTCATCAGAGTACGCGAAGGAGGTAAAGAGCCTTGCCGAAGGTGATAAGCGCATAATTTTTACCGGCTTTGTGGATGGCGACGAGCTTTGGGAGTTGTTTTCAAACACATTTTTATATGTGCTGCCGAGCGACGTCGAGGGTATGCCGCTGACGCTCTTGGAGGCTATGAGCTGCGGCGCGCAGTGCCTCGTGAGTGACATTCCCGAAACGGAGACCGTTTTAAACGGCTTCGGAATGACGTTTGAGAAAGGGAACGCAAACGATTTGAGACAAAAGCTGACAGCCGCGTTCGCCGCGCCGAAGCGTGACACTACGGAGCAGGTAAAATATATAAGAGAAAATTACAGCTGGGACACCGTTACCCGAAAAACGCTTGAAATATACGGGAACAAGTAAAATGAAAAAGAGGCTGTATCCGCGTTATCGGAGCGGGCAGCGTTGCAAGAAATAAGAAAAAAGCAGAAGGAGGCGGACAGACTTGTTTGATGAAGAAACAGGCAAATACAGCAAATTTCTTATGGCTATATATATTATCGTACTCGCGGTGTCCGCAATAGGCGACATGCAGCATTTCTCGGCATCGACGTCGCGAATGATGAAGGCGGTAAGCCTTATTATCGTCGTAATCGGAGCGGCGCTGCTTCTTATATCGGGAAATTTGAGCAGAATAAAAAAGACGGCAAGCTTTATCGGCGTGTATGCGTTTGTATTGGTAGGCATAATCGTGTGGTCGGTTTTTCTGTGGATAATCAATCTCGAAACGATTGACTTTATACTCCGAGGCGCATCGAAGTTCATGTACCAGTTCCTTGTGCTGCTTATAATTTTCTCGGGCGTGTATATGTTTGGCGAGAGGGCAATACACGCCACGTTTTACGGGATTGCGCTCGCGAACTTTATAATACTTTTAATAAATCTTCAAACCTACGGAATAAGCGAAAGCATCAACTCGGTTATGGCGATGTTCCACGGCGCGGAGGCTCAGGAAGGCTTCGCAAGGGCAATGGAAATACACGATATAACATTCGCATTCGGCTTCTATATAATATATTTTATATTTTTTGCCAAGCATAACCGTGAGCGTATCGTGGATATAGCAATAGCGGCGTTCTTCTTTATACTCGGATGGAAGCGTATAGCGTTTGCGGCGCTGCCCGCGGCAATAGCGGCGGCTGTTATGATGGGATGGATGCGCCCGAAAACGCGGCGCAGATTTATGAAAGTAATCGCGTGGGGCTTTGTAATATTCTCCTTTCTCTATGTCGTTGCAACGCGTACCGGCTTTTTCGAAGCCGTAACAAATGAGTTCGGCATCAACACAATGGGACGAAACGACGTGTACAAATATATAGAAAAATACTATGATATAAGCATCGGGTTTATAGGCTACGGCTTTGAGTACACGACCGTAATTCTGCAGCAGGCAATGCTTGAAAATCCGGAGGCTAAAATAGTTGTTACGGCGCTGCATAACAATATCCTTACCGTATATATAGAGCTCGGCTTTATAGGCTTCTGGGCGTGGCTTTTGTACACGTGGGTATTTCAGCTCCGATGGATGCTGACACACTGGGAAGAAAAGGTCGCCATGCTGTTCTTTTTGAGCGAACTTTACATCTTCATAACATATATGACGGACAACACGCTGTACTACTATTATTCCAGCATGTCGCTGCGAATTATGCCGATGGCGTACGCCTTCCACATATACAACGACGCCGAAATAAAGCTATGGCCATGGGTGAAGAAACAAAAACCGAGTCGATTGTATAAATATCTGACAACTTAGCTATAAAATTACGATGTTTATATTGCATTTTTGTATACAGCGTGTTATAATATTGTAATGATGCTGTTACATGGTTTTAACATAAGAGCAGTAACCTTGTAAAGGAGCGCTATTTCAGATGAAATGGAACAAAAAAAGAAAGGTAACAAGTAAACTTCTCAGCTTTTACAAAAAAAGCGAAGATAAGTATCATGAAGTTAATTTGCAGGACGCCAATGTCTTTAAAAAGATTTTCTTGATTGTTGCGAGCAACATAAAGAGCATATTGGTGTTTGTTTGCATACTCGCGGCTATATGGACGATTGTGTCGTATGTGGGAAGCTTCGGTAAAAAGACGGTAATACTCTCCTTAAACTATCAGGAAGCGTCAAAGGGACAGAATCCGAACCTGACGCGTTACAACGTATTCGAGTTAAAATCCGATGAAGTTATGGAGCGCGTTATCGAGTACGCCGGACTTCAGGACGATGTTACGCCGGCGGAACTTGCCGACCACATAGAGATAGCGGAAAACGACAGCGGAAAGACGATAGACCCGCTGGACATGAATACATATTACATATCGACAAGCTATACCGTCACATACACAAAGGACAGGAACATAAAGAATATTTCCACCGACGACATGGTAGAGCTTATATGCAAGGCGTATAACGATATGTTCCATGAGGAGTATGTCGGCACGAAGTCGGTGCTTCAGTACGATTTGGGCGATATAGAGGGTATGGAGTACATAGAAATAGCGAGACTTTTCACAAAGAAATCGGATCAGATGCTCCGCTACATCCAGCAGAGAATAGAGCAGAACGCGACTTACCGCTCGGATGTGACGGGTCAGAGCTTCCAGACGATACGGAGAATGATTCAGAATGTTCAGTCGTACAGTATAAAGAAATATTACGCGTTCGTGCTTGAGTCGGGCATGGCACGTAACAAAGACCATTACACGCGCACGCTTACGTACAAGAATGAAATGCTCAATATTAAGTACCGTAAGTTTATGATAGACTACAACGTAAGAAAGCAGGGCGTTGAGAACTACGACAGCGCGATGATAGGCACGGTAATGGTACCGTCCGTAAATGAAAAGCGTGAGTATTACATGTCACGTACGAACATAGGTACGGACTATCTCACAAGAGACGCGGATTTCAGCTTGTCGCAGGGCAGTGCTGTTGAGCGAAACATCATAGAAAACAGTGATATTATGTCGAAGGTTTCCGTTTCATCTCCGGTCGATGAGGATTACGCGAAGGCTGAGGAACTTATCAAGAGCGTTGACAATGAACTTAAGGAGGTCGCGCTTTTGGCTGACACGACGGATAAGGAATATATAAAGCATACGACGAAGGATTACCTCACGTTTACGGGAGTGACGGGCAGCGACAGTATGTTTGTGCTGCGCTCGCTTATCGGAAGCGCGCTCATATTCTTCTTGCTGCTGTGCGTAGCGTACTACTTCCTTGACGGTTATATAAGGAGAAGGGAGGAGTCGCTGTATGAATAAGTTTAATCTTCTCAGATACCTGAGCAAATGGAAATATCTTATATTCATTGTCTGCGTACTCGGCGCCTTGCTTGTGTACAGATATGCTATGTCAAACCAGGAGTACACGGCGAGCACGGTTATACGCTATACAAATCAAGACGCATCCCGAGGCAAAACGCCGTCGGGAGACGATATTGACGTTACGGAAATCTACAGCGCGACCGTTATAACGAATGTGCTTGAAGACCTCAACATAACAACGGGCGCGGATACAATCCGTTCAAGGTGCCGCGTTGAGGAAGTAACGCCCCCTGACGAAGAGGTAAGAAAACAGGCGCTCTTGGAGCAGGGTGAGGAGTACGAGTATTTCGCGACGGACTATATCGTATCGTTCTCGGTTGGCAGCGAGTACAGCCAGAGCTTTGCGCGCACGGTGCTCGACTCGATAATAAAGAACTACTTTGCGATGTACGGCGAAAAGTACATAAACCAGCAGACGCTCCCGAATAACAGCGTGCGAGGCAACGACAGTCATTACGATTACATAGAGCGTGCGGAAATACTTGATTCGTGGACGATGAACATTTCCGACTACCTCGCGGCGAAGAAGGAAACGCAGCCCACTTACCGCAGTGCGGCGACGGGCTATTCGTTTACCGACCTTTACGAAATATATCAGAGCTATCTCGACTATGATCTTCCCGAAATTTATTCGCTCATACTCGAACAGGAGGTAACGGAGGATAAAGACACGCTCATAAAGAAGTACCAGAGCGATATTGGCACGTGCGAGCTTGATTTGCAGAACATGCAGACAAAGATAAACGACCTTCAGGATCTTATAAACAAGTACAGCGCGAAGAACAAGGAAGGCGCGGAGTACCATTTCGGTACACAGGCGGAAGAGGGCAACAATTCGAGTGACTACATATTAAAGGACGTTTATGACGAACACAGCGAGGAGTATACTATAGACAGTCAGACAACGTATGACGGACTTGTAAACGAATATGTGTCGCTTGAAGCAGAAAAGGAAAAGCTTGAGGTAGACCTTGAGCATAAACGCAATCTGCTTGCGGTATTTACAGATGAAGCCGTAAACGGGGACATGAGCAACAAGGCGCTCATCGAGGAAAGCCTCGACGAATTGTCGCAGAAGCTTAACGATATGTACCAGGTTGTATCCGACACGGTTGACGAGTATAATCAGTACGTCGGCGCGTACAACGTATCGACGCTCGCGAGCATAAGCACCGAAGAAAAGATAAACGTGCAGATGTATATTTTCCTCGCGATTATCATATTCTTCTTCGGCGGCTGTATCGGCGCGATTATTCTCGGACGAAGCAAGGAATTTCTCGACTATATCATGTATACGGACAGAAAGACCGGACTTCCGAACCGCGCTATGTGCGATATTGAGATTGAGAAGTACGCGGCTGAGAAGCTTAAGGATAACTTCGTATTCGCTCTTGTTAAGATTAACAACCTCAAGTATGTAAACGATAAGGGTGGACGTGAAGCCGGTGACGCGCTGCTTAAGGCATTCGGTAAGATTATGAAGCGCGCCGCGACAAGCTACGGTTTCGCGGGATATAACGGAAGCGAGCAGTTTATCTGTATGTTTGAGGACTGCACGCCCGAAAGAGCGAACGACTTTAAGCAGTATATTGAGGAGCTTGTCCGCTACCACAATGTCCAGACGCCCGATATTACAATAGAGATGACCGTAACGATAGCGGAAACGAACACCGAGCAGGTTTACGATATAAGAAAGCTCATGGGCGCTGCGTTCCGTAAGGCGGCGGCTGAGGACAGACGCAATACCGAGGCGAAGCTTGCGCAGACTGAAGCGTCAAAGGATAAAGCAAAGCCGAATACAGGCGATGAAGTTAAGCATGAAGCGCCTGAGGAAAGCAAGACAGAGGAAAAGCGTGACGATGCCGAAAAAGCGGACGCCGAACCGGAATCCGGCGATGAAAGCGAAGCCGTAGAGCAGCAGGAAGGCTTAAAGACGCCCAAAACGTTTGAGGTCAGCATGGATGACGATCAGGGTGACAGCGGCTCAAAGAAGGAATCCAAGGGCTTAGGAAGATTTTTCGGCAAGAAGTAAAGCGGATAACTGGAGGAAACTGATATGGCTGATAATGAAGAAAAGCTGAACGTTGATCAAGA
>CANQQS010000071.1 GCA_947626045.1 uncultured Clostridia bacterium
GAAATAACGGTGGAGGACGGATAATGTACATTTCTTCACTTACGCTTACGAATTTCCGCAACTACCGCAAGGAAAAGATAGAGTTTTCGCCCCACACAAACGTCATATACGGCGACAACGCGCAGGGTAAGACGAATATTCTCGAAGCCGTGTATATCTTCTCACAGGGGCGCAGTCACAGGACGAAAACCGACGGCGAGCTTATACGGTTCGGTGAGGATTTCGCGAAGCTCGGTCTGGAGTTTCACGACGCGGAGCGGGATTATAAGGCGATTTTGCAGATAATAAAAAACGGCAAAAAGAACATCAGGATAAACGGCGTGCAGATAACACGGCTGTCGATGCTTATGAATTATCTGAACGCGGTCATGTTCTCGCCGGAGGATCTGACGCTCGTAAAGGGTTCGCCGTCATCAAGGCGGCGGTTCACCGACGCGGCAATAAGCCAGCTTTACCCGCGTTACCTCACGAGCCTTATAGATTACCACAAGGCTCTCATGCAGAAAAACAGTCTGCTTAAGACGTTGAAAACATCGGACGCGCGCAGCGACACAATGCTGTCGGTGTGGAACGACCGTCTGGCGACTGAGGCGGAGAAAATCATTAAATACCGCCTTGAATTTGTGAAGCTGATAAACTTGTTCGCGTCGCGCGTGCAGAGCGAAATATCGAAGGAGAAGCTTGAAATAGAGTATCTTGCGGGCGTTAAGAGTGACGCGTATGACAAGGAGACGATATACAACTATTTCGAGCAAAACAGGTACCGCGAGATCAAGCTCGCGTCGGCGCAGGTCGGCGTGCAGCGCGACGACCTCGTAATATCGGTAAACGGCAAAGACGCGCGGCTTTACGGCTCACAGGGTCAGCAGCGTACGGCGGCGCTTTCGATGAAGATAGCGCAGGCGGACTATATAGAGAATATAAAGAACGAGTACCCCGTGCTTCTCTTGGACGACATCATGAGCGAGCTTGACGCGCACAGGCGCGGCTATCTCGCCGAAAGAATACGCGGCAGGCAGGTGCTTATAACCTCGACCGATACGGATTTGAAGTTCAGCACCGACAGGACGCGGCTCATTCATATAAAAGGCGGAGCGGTGATATAAAATGTATATAAGAATAGAGGACGACGCAGTTGTGCGCGGCAAAGATATAGTGGGAATATTTGACATGGATAACACGACCGTGTCGCGGCTCGGACGGAATTTTCTGCCGAGCGCGGAAAAGAACGGTCTTATCATAAACACGACGGACGATTTGCCCAAGTCCTTCGTCGTGACGAACGCAAGGGGCGCGACGGAGGTTTTAATTTCCTCCGTATCGTCAAAAATATTAGCAAACAGAAGTAAATAATAACAAGGAGATAAAACGATGAGTGAAATGGAAAACAAGATTGAAACGACCTATGACGAAAATCAGATACAGGTCTTGGAAGGTCTCGAAGCGGTGCGCAAGCGCCCGGGAATGTATATAGGCTCGACAGCTTCGCCCGGTCTGCACCATCTTGTGTATGAAATTGTGGACAACTCAATAGACGAGGCTCTCGCGGGCTACTGTACGGAAATCAGGGTTGACATTAACCCCGACAACTCAATAACGGTAACGGATAACGGTCGAGGCATACCCGTCGGTATTCACCCACAGCAGGGTATACCGACCGTCGAGGTTGTGCTTACTATCCTGCACGCGGGAGGTAAGTTCGGCGGCGGCGGATATAAGGTGTCGGGCGGTCTGCACGGCGTTGGCTCGTCGGTCGTAAACGCGCTGTCGGAAAAGCTGGAGGTCGAAGTGTCGGATGGCACGCACGTACACTACCAGAGCTACGAGCGCGGCAAGCCGACGTGTAAGCTCAAGGTCATAGGCGACACTGACAAGACGGGTACGAAGATAACGTTTAAGCCCGACCCCGAGATTTTCGAGGTGCTTGAATTTGACTACGAAATACTCCTGAAGCGTTTGAGGGAGCAGGCGTTCCTCAACAAGGGAGTTAAAATACTGCTCACCGACTACCGCGTTGAAAATCCCGAAACGGTGACGCTCCACGCCGAGGGCGGCATTAAGGAGTTTGTCACGTATATAAACCGCGGCAAGGATCCGCTGCACGACGATATTATTTACTTTGAGGCGTCGCGCGAAGATATGATGGTAGAGGTCGCCATGCAGTACACGACAGCGTATTCGGAGATACTTCTGTCGTTCGCGAACAACATTCACACCGGCGACGGCGGAACGCACGAGACGGGCTTTAAGGCGGGTCTTACGCGCGTCATAAACGATTACGCGAGAAAGAATAACATACTAAAGGAAAAAGACCAGAACCTTTCGGGTGAGGACACGCGCGAAGGTCTTACGGCTGTTATAAGCGTGAAGGTGACCGAGCCGCAGTTCGAGGGGCAGACAAAGACGAAGCTCGGCAACAGCGAAGCGAGAACACTCGTTGAGTACGCGTTAAACGACAAGCTGTCGGAATTTTTGGAGGAAAATCCGCGCGTCGCGAGAACGATTGTGGAAAAGACAATCACCGCTTCACGTGCGAGAGAGGCGGCTAAGCGTGCGCGTGAGCTTACGCGCAAGAACAACAATGCCACAAACTCGTCTCTGCTCGGCAAGCTCGCGAAATGCACCGACGAGGGCGCGGATTACGCGGAGCTGTTCATAGTCGAGGGCGACAGCGCGGGAGGCAGCGCGAAGCAGGGACGTAACAGACGTTTCCAGGCGATACTTCCGCTGTGGGGCAAGATGCTCAATGTCGAAAAATCGCGTATAGACAAGGTGTATTCGAACGAAAAGCTGCTCCCCGTCATACAGGCTCTCGGAACAGGTATCGGTGAGGAGTTTGACATTACAAACCTCAAATACGGCAAAGTCGTTATAATGGCTGATGCCGACGTTGACGGCGCGCATATAAGGACGCTTTTGCTGACGTTCTTCTTCCGCTATATGCGTCCGCTTATCGAGAACGGCAATATCTACATCGCTCAGCCGCCGCTTTACAAGGTGTTTAAGGGCAAGAACAAGACACTCGTTGAGAAATTCGCGTTTGACGAGGATGAGCGCGACAGACTTATAGAGGAACTCGGTCCCGGCGCGAAGGTGCAGCGGTACAAGGGTCTCGGCGAGATGGATCCCGCGGAGCTTAAGGAAACGACAATGGACCCCGCGAAGCGAACAATGCTTAAGGTAAGCCTTGACGACGCGATTGCGGCAGACAGGACGTTCACGATTCTTATGGGAGACCAGGTTGAGCCGCGCCGCGAGTTTATCGAAGCAAACGCGAAATATGTTTCAAACCTCGATATTTAATAAATATACGTAAGAAAAACAGGCGTTTTAATACGCCTGTTTTTGCGTGTTTCCTGAAATTTCCAAATATTTTAGTTTACATAATGCGGAAAATGTGTTATACTATAAATGCTGTGTATAGAGGAGGGAAAGAATTGAAAAAGATTATTATACCTGTTATATCGGTAATTATTGCGGCGCAGCTTACGGCGGGAGCGGAGGTGCTCGGAACGCCGAACGGCGGCTGGACGACGTACATGGGTGCCGATACATATTTTTACAATACCGAATTTTATTCGGACAGTGTCGGCGCGCAGAACGAATATTACGTTGAATATACTCCGAACAGTGAGGCTGTACCCGTTGTGGTAAACGGCTACACGATATGGGGAACGCGGACGATAAAGCAGGCGGAGCAGTATATGGAGGATAACGGTCTGCGTCCGCTCGCGGGTATAAACGCAGATTATTTTTCATTTAAGACCGGCATACCGATGGGTTACACGATTATTGACGGCGAGATCGTTTCAAAGGAACTCGGCGGTCAGGACGCGGTCGGTTTCCGCGCCGATGGCACCGGCTTTATAGACTGGCTCGACATTGCCACGTCCGTGTCACGCACCGACGGTGAAAAGGTCGAAATTCAGTATATAAACAAGTGGTGCCAGCCGGGATTTGATCCTATTTATCTTCTTACGGACAAATTCGGCGGCTCGTCGAGAACGTCGTCGGAGTGTATATTCGTGATTTGTACGCCCACGTCCGGCGCGCTGCGCGTTGACGAAAGTATGGTCGTGACGGTTGACGACGTTTTTATCTATAACGGCGCGATTGAAATTCCCGACGGTAAATTCGCGCTCGTAATGGACACGAGCGGCGCGGCGGAGTGCTACGATTTTTTGAGCCGCTGCCACGTCGGCGAGGAGCTTATAATATCGAACGAGTCGCTCGGCGACGACGGACTGTGGCAGGAAGCGATGAACGCCGTAAGCTCGGTCGGCGGAAGGCTTGTAAAGAACGGCGAGGTGCAGGGCGGTTTTGAAGCGGGCGCTGCGCCGCGTACCGCGGTGGGAATAAAGGAAAACGGAAACATAATATTCTACACGCTCGACGGCAGACAGCAGGGTCACAGCTACGGCGCGCAGCTTACAACGCTCGCCGCGCGTATGAAGGAGCTCGGCTGCGTTGACGCGATAAACCTCGACGGCGGCGGCTCGACCGTTATATCGGCGCATTTTCCGGGCGAGGACACGAGCAAGGTCGTAAACTCGCCGTCCGACGGCTATCTTCGGAGCGTGGCGAATTACCTGTTTTTAAGGGATAACCGCGAAAACACGAATATCCCCTGGATAGTGAATCTGCGTGACGCGGGTAATACGAATTATCTGTCGGGCATGAGCAGCAAGATTGAGATAGAGAGCATGTATGACACGGGCAATTACAGGATGTCAGAGCCGTACAACATAGATTTCCGCGCCGAAACCGACACCGGCAGCTATATTGACGACGACGGTTATATAATTTTTAACGGCAGCGGTATTGTGAATATCGTGGTGAGCGGTGAGTACGGCGACATTGCGAGCGTTGTGTACACCACGTACGAAACGCCGGAGGAAATCAAGATATATAATCAAGCGGACTGGCATGAAATTGACGAGATCAGCGCTTCGCCGTCGGACGAGATGCAGCTTGCGCTTTCTGCCGCGTCGTATGTGAACGGTATCGAGCTGCACTCGAACAACAACCTTTACACGTGGGAGGTCGAAGGCGACATAGGCACGGTAACGAGGGATGGAATATTTACGCTTGCGGACACGAACGACGCGGAGGGTAATATAATTGTGAGCGTCGGCGGCGTGGAAAAGAAAATACCGGTGCATATTTCGGATAACGTGAGCGCGTTTGCCGATACGGAAACGCATTGGGCGAGAGCTATCATAGATGAAATGGCTGAAACGGGAATTATAAACGGCATGGAAGAGGACGGCGTTATGGTATTCAAGCCCGAAAATAATATAACGCGCGCGGAGTTTGCGGCAATGATAGTGCGGTATATGGGGCTTGACCTTGACAGCTATGCCGGTGACAGCCTTGACTTTGCCGACGGCGCGGATATACCGCCTTGGGCGCTAAGCGCGGTAAAAGCCGCGTATTCCGAAGGGTACATTCTCGGCAGAACGGGCGAAAACGGTACGGAGTTTGCGCCGTACGACAATATAACGCGCGCCGAGGCAATGACAATTCTCGGCAGAGTGCTGCCCGACGGTACGCCGTATTTTGATAATGTCAGCTTCACCGACGGCGCGGATATACCCGATTGGGCGCAGGAGGGTATAAAGAGGCTGTATACGCTCGGCGTTGTGAACGGTTACGGGGACGGCTCGATTTTGCCGCTCAATAACATGACCCGCGCCGAAGCCGCCGCGATGATGTATAAATTGAGTGAGTAAGTGAAAATCCCCGCCACCGGCGGGGATTTTTGTATGCCTCCCCTAATAGGGGAGGCTAACGGGCTGTCGAGGGCGCCAGCCCCTACGGCGCGCAATAAAAAATACGGGTGTAGGGGACGGCGCCCTCGACGTCCCGTTTTCCGTAGGGGTGGCGATTCGCCGCCCGAAAAATATATGACCCCCTCTATGAGGGGGTCAAAAGTCGTTTACGACTTTTGGGGGGTGTTATGCAAATTCACACAGTACACCCCCCAAAACTCACAAGTGAGTTTTGACCCCCTCGGAGAGGGGGTCTTGCGTTATTTATTTCTTCAATAATTCTTCAAATTCCTCATGCGGGAGGGGTTTTGAGAAATAATAGCCCTGAATAATCTCACACCCGAGGTTTTTAAGCAGCTTACACTGCTGCTCCTCCTCGACACCCTCGGCTACAATCGGCACGGATAAAAACGTTGCGATCTCCTTTATAAGCTCCACAAGGCGCAGAGCCTTTTCGTCCTTGTGCATGTTCCGCACAAAAATCATGTCGAGCTTCAACACGTCGATAGGCAGCTCCGTAAGCATATTGAGCGACGAGTAACCGCTGCCGAAATCGTCCATTTCTATCTTAAATCCCGCGTCTCTCAGACCGTTTATGACCTCGATTATCTGTCCCGCGTCCTCGGAGTACGCTGATTCCGTTATTTCGAGCAGCAAATCATCTGTCGTGAGGTCGTTGTCGTCGAGTATTTTAAGCAGCTTCGACTTTATTTCGGGATCGTACATGTCTATTCTCGACACGTTCACCGACACCGGCACGGTTTTGCCGTACTTATCCTTCCACTCCTTTATACGCGCGCCGGCTTCCTGCCACACGTAGTAGTCGAGGTGCGACACAAGACCGTTCGTCTCGAACAGCGGTATAAAGTCGCCCGGGCTTATCATGCCAAGCTCGGGGTGGTTCCAGCGTATAAGCGCCTCCGCGCTGCAAAGGTACGGCTCGTCGCCGGTAATGTTGTACTTCGGCTGGAAATATACCTTGAAATCCTTGTTTTCGAGCGACGACGCCATATCGTTTATGAGCCGCTCGAAATACACATCCTTTGAATTTTGTTCCTCGTCGTACAGCGCGACGCGCTTCGTGTAATTGCCGCGGAGCGTGTTGCAGACGCTTGTCGCCTTGTCAAACCGCTGCTCTATCGTGAGCGCCTTGTCGGCGTTCGGGTAAACGCCCATGCGCAGCCTTACGCGCGGATTTACCGACATATCCGACAGCACCGAGCATATTTTGTCCATAAGCTCGTCATAGTCGGCGCGGTGCGGGCAGTATATCATAAACGTGTCCGCCTCCGCGCGGCACGCGATACCCTTTGAATTTTCCAGTATGTTGTCTATTCCCTGCGCGATAGCTTTTAAGATTTCATCGCCGAAATCCCTGCCGTACAGCTCGTTTACGAGGTGGAAACGGTCGGAGTTTATCACGATAGCGTCGCTTTCACGGTCGGGGTGGTAGCGTTCCTCAAGCTGCGCATATTCAAAGAAGAAATCCTTTGTGAACAGTCCCGTAAGCTCGTCCTGCGCGGCGGAGCGTATAATAAATCTGCCCTCGTTAAGCTCTATGATGCGCGAAATGCGCGCCAGTATGACCTCGGGCATATTGTAGGGCTTTTTGATAAAGTCAGCCGCGCCCATGCGCAGACTTTTTACCTCTGCCGTTTCCTCCGACGTAAGCACAACGACGGGTATCTGTGAAAGCTCCGGCTCGGACTTGAGTATTCCCAAAAGCTCGAAGCCGTCCATTTCCGGCATGATGAGGTCGAGCAGCACGAGCGACAAAAGTTTTTTGTTTGCTTTTATTATTTCGAGCGCCTCCGCGCCGTTTTCCGCGTAAAGCACGTCGTAATCATTTTTCAGCATAAAACCGAGAAGCTCTCGGTTTATCATCTCGTCGTCGACTATGAGGACGACTCTTTTAAGTTCCGTGTTGTAATTGTATTTAGACGCCATTTTTATACCTTCCGTTAAAACATAATATATATACTATTATAGTGTTAAATAAAATTTGTGTCAAGGCGCATTATGTAAAATTTATATAAAATTATGTTGACAAACGGAAACAGGCGTGGTATAATCAAATCAACAAGTGAACAAATGAGCAGATGTTCACATATAATACGGTGGGAGGTAAGCAAAATGAAAAAAAGCTACAAGATTGAGGTTGACTGCGCAAACTGCGCTAATAAAATGGAGGAAGCCGCGAATAAAACGGACGGCGTAAAGAACGCGGTCGTGAATTTTATGACGCTTAAAATGAACGTCGAGTTTGAGGACGGCGCGGACGAAAACAAGGTGATGAAATCGGTGCTCAAAAGCTGCCGCAAAGTGGAGAGCGACTGCGAGATTTATTTCTGAACCGAAAGGGGCGGTAAATGTGACACGGAAACAGAAAAGGAATTTTGCCCGCATAATCGCGTCGGCGGCTCTGCTCGTTGTGTGCGCTGCGGTGGACAAATATATGGATCTGCCGAGGTGGGCGCTCATACTTATTTACGCTCTGCCGTACCTCGCGGCAGGCTATGACGTACTTATAAAATCGTTTAAGGGCATAATACACGGTCAGGTGTTTGATGAAAACTTCCTTATGGCTGTCGCCTCGATCGGCGCGTTCGTGCTGGGCGAGTACCCCGAAGCGGCATCGGTAATGATTTTTTACCAGACCGGTGAGATGTTCCAGTCGGTCGCGGTCGGAAAGAGCCGCCGCAGCATAAGCGAGCTTATGGACATACGCCCCGATTACGCGAACGTGGAGCGTGACGGCTCACTTATACAGGTTGATCCGAACGAGGTGGAAATCGGTGCGGAGATAGTCGTTAAGCCCGGCGAGAAAATACCGATTGACGGCGTTATAACCGAGGGTCATACAACTCTCGACGCGTCCGCTCTGACGGGCGAGAGTATGCCGGTTGAAGTGGGCGAGGGGAGCGCGGTGCAGAGCGGCTGCATAAACTCCACCGGACTTATCAAGCTGCGCACGACAAAGGCGTTCGGTGAGTCAACGGCTTCAAAAATACTGGAGCTTGTGGAAAACAGCGGCGCGAAAAAGTCGCGCTCGGAAAACTTTATAACGAAATTCGCGCGTTACTACACGCCTGCGGTGTGCGCGCTCGCGCTTGCGCTTGCCGTTATAGTGCCGCTCGCGAGTATGGCGTTCGGTATGAACGCGGAGTGG
This sequence comes from uncultured Clostridia bacterium, assembly GCA_947626045.1. Taxonomy (GTDB): domain Bacteria; phylum Bacillota; class Clostridia; order UBA1381; family UBA1381; genus Hominilimicola. Next base: position 8,941 of record CANQQS010000071.1, read on the forward strand.
AGCAAATGGATTATGCGCGCGCTGATATTCCTTGTAATAAGCTGCCCGTGCGCGCTTGTGATAAGTATCCCCTTAAGCTTTTTCGCCTGCATAGGCGGCGCGGGTAAGAAAGGCGTGCTTATAAAGGGCTCGACGTATATCGAAACGCTCTCGAAGGTTGACGCGGTAGTGTTCGACAAGACCGGCACCGTTACAAAGGGCGTGTTCGAGGTCGCAGGCGTGCATCACAATGTAATGGAAGAAGAAAAGCTGCTCGAGTACGCCGCTCTCGCGGAAAGCAGCTCGAACCACCCGATAGCGAAAAGCGTAGCGAAAATCCTCGGCGACAGCGCCGATAAATCGCGCGTCACGGAGGTTGAGGAATTGAGCGGTCAGGGCGTGCGCGCCGTGATAGACGGCAAAACCGTGGCAGTCGGCAACGACAGGCTCATGGAAAAGCTCGGTATAGAATACAAGCCGTGCCACAAGGCGGGAACGGTTCTGCACGTCGCGGTTGACGGCAGCTACGAGGGACATATACTCATTTCCGACGTTGTAAAGCCGCAGGCGAAACGCGCTGTGGCGGAGCTTCACGAGTGCGGCGTAAATCAAACGGTAATGCTCACCGGCGACAACGCGAAAACCGCCGAGTACGTAGCGGACGAAATAGGCGTGAGCAAGGTTTACTCGCACCTGATGCCGGAGGACAAAGTGGAGAAGGTCGAAGAGCTTCTTTCAGGACAAAAGAAGGGCGCGGCTCTCGCATTCGTCGGTGACGGCTTAAACGACGCGCCGGTGCTGTCACGCGCGGACGTGGGTATCGCCATGGGCGCGCTCGGTTCGGACGCCGCGATCGAGGCGGCTGACGTGGTTCTTATGGACGATGACCCGCTCAAAATCCCGCTCGCGATACGCATATCCAAAAAATGTATGTGCATAGTGTACGAGAATATTGGCTTTGCCATAGGTGTAAAATTCGCATTCCTGCTTTTGGGCGCGATAGGCGTCGCGAATATGTGGTTCGCGATATTCGCAGACGTGGGCGTGATGATTATAGCGGTATTAAACGCTATACGAATGTTGAGCAATAAATAAAAAAGGGCATAAAGCCCTTTTTTTGTGCGCAAATGAGCTCGTCTCAACCGCCGGTTGAAAACACTCGTTTATGCGGTTATTGACGGTTACTCCTTGGGCATATATAATAATTCCGGAAAAGCGCTTTTACTGTATAAAATTAACGAGGTGATTTTATGGAATTACAAATAGGAAACAGAATACGTGAGCTTCGTAAAGCAAGCGGCATGACACAGGAACAGCTGGCGGAGCTGATAGGAATTTCGTTTCAAGCGGTCAGCAAGTGGGAGAATAATATTGCTCTGCCTGATATTTCGCTCGTGCCGACACTCGCGCGGATTTTCGGAGTAACAACCGACGAGCTTTTTGCATACAATCTTGCGGAAATGCGTGAGGAAATAGAACGATATGTCAATGAGGCGGCGAAGCTGCGCGAAAGCGATCCTGCCGAGGGACGGCGTATATTGGAGGAAGGTTTGCGGAAATATCCAGATAACGATATACTTCTGAATAATTTATTGTACGTACTTGATTACACAAGAAATCCCGATGAAACCATACGCACAGCAAGCCGGCTTATCGACAAAACAACCGAAAGTGATATTCGCTATGACGCGCTGCGGTTTTTGGCGTACGCATACAGAGTGAAGGGCGATACGGAAAGCGCGGTAAAGGCGCTGGAGCAAATTCCCGAAATATATTTTTCAAAGCTGTCGGAAATGGCGTTTACCCTGTCCGGCAAGGCAAAATTCGCGGCGGCTGAAAAGCAGAAATGGCTGTCGTTTGAAACGCTGTTACAGATGATGCAAAAAATAGCGGAATGTTACAAAGACGAAGGAAACTCCGCCGATGCCGCCGCCGAAATTGAACGCGCTCTCGCGCTGATTGCGGCTATGGACGGAGAAGAAAAAATACGGAATTTTTCAAATTATGCCGATTATTTTGAAAAAGAATTACGTCGTATAAAATGGGATAGGTAAAATAATTGAGCCGCCGTTCGGCGGCTCAATTTTGGACATATATTAATATTACATCAGCGCATATTCGCGTTTAATCTGTCTTCCCAAGGTAATTTATTCTGAGCGTGCATTGCGAGCGTAACGGCGCATATGCTTTCCGCACCGGCAGCTTTAAGAGGCTCGGCGCACGCGCGGAGAGTACTGCCCGTTGTGAATATATCGTCGAACAGTATAATTCTTTTACCAGCCGCGTCACCGACGCACTTAAACGCTCCGCGCACATTCGACACTCTGTCCATGCCTTCAAGCGAGCTTTGCTTTTTAGTTGCACGTCCGCGGCTCACGAGGTCGATGCGAAGCGGCAATCCGATATATTTAGAAACGTACCGCGCTATAAGCTCCGACTGATTGTAGCCGCGCTGTCTCATTCTGCCTCTGTGCAGCGGCACGGGTACGATACAGTCAAAATCCTGCCATATATCGTACGACAGCAGGTAGTCCTTAATCATTTCGGCGTAAAGCTCCGCGTACGCGTAACTGTCGTTAAATTTAAAATCGATTATCGTGTCGCGCAGTGCGCCGCCGTACTCAAACGGCGACATGACGTACGAAACATCTCCCACACCACCGAACGGCATTGCGGGCGTGTTTTTGACAAGCGCACCGTAGCACGCGCGGCATATACATATATCGCCTGTTTTTATGTACACGTTTTCGCTTCTTACGCGTTCCTTGCAGAATACGCATATAAAATTCCTGTTATAACTTATCCCCATTTTTTCTTCGGACACCTTCCGTCCGCGAGCAGCGCACGCACACGCACAACGCAACCGCATGCGGAACAGGTCGTGCCATACAACAATTTTTCGCACCCCTCGCACACGTCAAGGCGCTTTTTGTACGCGTCCTCACCGATAAGGCGCACGCCGCGCATCGCGCTCACCTCGTCAATCATCCTTTGTATATCGCTTTCCGACAGCGCCGTTTTAACGGCGCACCGCTTACATTTATCCGTCATTTTACCGTGATAACAGCCGCGCTTTTCGCGGGAAGCTTAAACGACAGCACGCCGCCGGAAAGCGTTACGTCCATATTTTCAGGCTTTACGTTATCCGGCTCGTCAAAGGTGTTGTGAGCGTTCATTTCACCTGTGATAACGAGTGCCGACACAGTCTTAGCGTCAATGCCCGACAGCTCGATTTCAATATCCTCGTCGTCCGTAAGAGACGTGTTGCACGCCGACAGCGTTATAATGCCGTCCTTCTCCGATGCCGACATGCTTATTTTTACCGCTTTGCCGTTATCCGTATCATACGGCTTTTCGTCGTATGCGAGTGCGAGACGTTCGCCGTCCATGTGACCCTTCATCATTTTAAAGAGATGGTACGTCGGCGTGAGTACGATTTGGTCGCCCTCGGTCAAAATCATAGCCTGCAGCACGTTTATCATCTGCGCTATGTTCGCCATATACACCCTGTCGTTATTCTCGTGGAAGATGTGCAGTATCATCATGCCCGCAACCGCGTCACGCACGGTGTTCTGCTGGTAGAGGAAGCCGGGGTTCGTGCCGGGCAAAACGTCGTACCAGTTGCCCCACTCGTCTACGATAAGCGCGATTTTGCCGTCGGGATCGTTTTCGTCCATGACCTTTTTGTGCGCCGCGATCGTTTCTTTCATCAGATACGCGCTCGCCATATTGCCGTACCAGCCGTGTTCGTCGAAATCGACGGAGCTTCCTTTATAGTCCCAGTCGCGCTCGAAGCTGTAATTGTGGAGCGATATTGCGCTCATTCTGCCGCCGACGCTTTTCATGACCTTGTCCGTCCAGTCCGTGTCGCGCTTGTCCGCGCCGCATGCTATTTTGTAAAGCGGCTCGTCGCCGTAATCCTTTAGGTACGTGCTGTACTGCCTGAACAGGTCGGCGTAATATTCGGCTCTCATGCCGCCTCCGCAGCCCCAAGCCTCGTTGCCTATACCGAAGAATTTGAGCTTCCACGGTTTTTCGCGGCCGTTTCTGCGGCGCTCGTTCGCGAGAGGGGAGTCGCCGTCAAACGTCATGTACTCTATCCAGTCGCGCATTTCGCGCACGCTGCCACTGCCGACGTTGCCGCAGATGTACGGCTCCGCGCCAAGCTGCTCGCACAGCTCAAAAAATTCGTGCGTGCCGAAATGATTGTTCTCGACAACGCCGCCCCAGTTTGTGTTTACCATGTACGGGCGGCTGTCCTTTTCACCTATGCCGTCGCGCCAGTGGTAATCGTCGGCGAAGCAGCCGCCGGGCCAGCGCAGCACCGGTATTTCAAGCTCTTTGAGCGCATTTACAACATCGCACCGCATACCGTTCACGTTCGGAACGGAGCCGTCCTCCACATACACGCCCTCGTAAATGCACCGTCCGAGATGCTCCGCGAACTGTCCGTAAATATATTTGCTGATTTTACCGAGTTTTTCGGAATAATTTAATTTTGCTTTCATAGCGTTATCCTTTCATTCGTTTTTGACTGTATCATTATACTATGCAAATACCGATTTTTCAATATATGAAAGTAAAATTATCGGATTTTTTTGCTGTCACCCGCTCCGCCGCGCCGGCATAGTATAAATCGAGACGCAAACGTCTTAAATATAAAGAAAAGGAGATGCTGCAAATGGAAATGATAACCGCGCTGAGCGATAAATACAATGCTCCGGCGTGCGACCTGACGCAGTG
>CANQQS010000072.1 GCA_947626045.1 uncultured Clostridia bacterium
CCGTCAGCCGCGCCGTGCCAGTGCTTCACTCCGGGCGCAGCCGTTATCACGTCGCCCGCCTTTATAATTCGCGGCTCACTGCCTTCCTCCTGGTAAACGCCTGTGCCGTTCGTTACGGCGATTATCTGACCGCCCTCGTGAGAGTGCCATGCTGTGCGCGCTCCGGCTTCAAGGGTGTAATTGTTTACTTCGGGGCAGTTCCATACGCTCTCATATTCCACGAGCGTATTTTTATGGATCGTTCCCGTATAACCCTCGCCGCTGAAACTATCGCCGATGGGGAACATCGTCGTATTATCTGCGGTTCTCGCGGGCTGTGCCTTTGCTTCCGCGACAAACTGCGCGTATTCCTCGTCGCTTACCTTTTCAAACCAGTTCGTTGTCCCCGCGTTCGGATTTGTGGAAAGCGCTATATGTGCGAACCAGCTGTCGTCAGCCGCCGCGTGAACATGCTTTTTGCCCGGAGGAATGAGGATAACGTCGCCCGGTAGCATATACCGCGCGTCCTCGCCCTCCATTTTGAATATACCCTTGCCCTCGGTCACAAGAAGTATCTGACCTCCGTCGTGAGAGTGCCAGTCTGTTCTCGTACACGGCTCGAAAGTAACCAGTCCCATTGACGGGATCTTCATTGTTTCGTCATAGCCGGTAAGAAAATTCAGATACGATGTTCCCGTAAAATTCGGGACGGGGTTTTCGCTGCCGCGCGGGAAAACGTAATTGATTTTATCCGCGTTCATAATAGTCACGGTCTGCGTATTGCCGTTCCACATCACCGTGTAACCGAAGCTCTCCGCGATAAAGCGTATCGGGAGCATTGTGCGGTCGTTTATTATGACCGGCGTAACGTCAAGCGTCTGCGCCTCGTTGTTTAAGTACGCGGTCGTGCTGTCAATAGTGAGCTTTATCACATCGCCGTTATACGCGAGCGTCGCGGTTCTCGCGTTTTCGTCCCATTCGACCGTGCCGCCTATGCCCTCGACAAACGCGCGGACGGGAAGCAGAGTTCTGTCGTCAATTATAACGGGAACGGTGCCGTTTTCGTCGATATTCTTTTCCGCGCCGTTTATCGTCATAACGGGATCGTTTATCCGCATTGTAACCGTTGTTTTATCCGATTGTGCCGGTGCTGATTGTGTGGCGTTCACCGCTGAATTTATCGCGCTCATAATATTGAGCGTCCTCGGAAAACCGTTGTACGGCGTGCAAAGGAGCGCGGCGGCAAGCATCGTGTCGGCGGTATTACCCGCCGCGATATTCGCCGCGTAGTTTGCGGGTACTTCGTCCTCGCGTCCGCCCTGCGCCGCTATGACGGTCAGGTCGATAAGCGTCCGTGTTTTCGCGTCGTCCGACGTGGGAACGGCTGCTCCGTCGATCACAGCGTTTACCGTGTTTAAAATGATCTCCTGTGTCTTGGCGTCAAGATTTTTGTCTATAAATCCGTCCTTGTCGTCCGCGTCATAATGCGCGATTATTCCCAAAAGCTCCTCGCTGTCGCTCTTATATGAGGTCGTTATCGTTTCCGTTTTGCCCGCAGGCTCTGTCGGAGCGGTTTTTGTTTCGCCGCTGTCAACCGTGTTAATTACGCTTAACGCAAGCGCCGTCTTTTCCGCGCCGTTGTATTTGTCGTTGAGCAGCACCGCCGCGCGGAGCATATCCGCCGAATGACCGACGCTTAGATTACCGTTCGCGTGTCCCATAAGCTGACCGCCGCAGTTGCCGTTCGCGACGATCGTGCAGAACGTCAGAAACTCGCGCGTGTAAAGCGAAAGACCTGTTCTGTTATAGAAATCACCGAAGCAAATTCCCGACAGATAAAGCGTTTGCAGCTTCATCGCCTCGCTCATATCGTCCGTGATCGTGCCTATCTGCGGACCAAATAATTCACGCTGAACATTAAGTCCGTCGTTATATCGGTTTTCCTCGGTCGAGGTTATGCGGCTCGAATACGGAATATCCTTTCCGAGAGATTTAAGCGCCTCGTCCGCAGCGTCGAGCGCACCCGCGGCACGCGTGTAGCCGCAGTACGCCGCGCTGTGATATATCGCCTCTTTGATCTCGACCGCCGTAAGTCCGTCGTCAAGAGCGGCTTTCACCTCGTCGGCGATTTCATCGTAAAGCATATCGGCGCTTAATGTCGCAAGCGTTGATAAATGCTGCATTTTTACATCAAGGTTTTCATTTACAAATTCCGCTTTTTCCGCGTCGCTCATGCTCGTAAGCGTATCCGTCAGCACCGATGTGTCGGTCGATTTCAAATCAACGTCAGCCGCAAGCGCCGCCGTTATGCCCGTAAGCGTGACCGCGAGCGCGGTAATTATCGCTAATACTCTTCTCATCTTAACTCTCCTGTTCGCCGTCGATAGGTTTATTTAACATTCTCTTTGATCCAATTTTCGATATGGCTCGCGATTTCCTCGCTGTTCTTCTCCTGGAACATGAAATGCGAATTGCCCGTTATGCCTATATCGGGAAGATTTATAACGGTACAGTTGCCGCCGTCCGCGTTATACTGCTCCGCGAACGCGACCGCTCCGTCGCGGACGCCCTTCCAGAAGCCTGTGGACTGAATATCCTCCGGCCCGTTATCTATATAGTCGCCGAAGTAAATCACCATAGGAATTTTCGCGTCAAGGAATTTCTTGTACTGCTCCGAACCGATTTCGGGAGTTCCGCCCGGCTCTATCGCCACGATTGCCGCGACGTTTTCCGTATCAACATCCCAGCCGACTCTGCCGCCCTGTGAGTGCGTGACGTATATGCTCTTTTTGCCTGTCTTTTCCTTAACGTCCTTCATAACCTCGTCCATCGCCGCGGCAGCGACAGCCTGATCAAAGCTGCCCGTGTTCGGCGTCATCTGACGGAAGAACTGATCCTGCGCTTCCTCGCCTTCGGGGAACTGCGAGCCTTCATATCGTTCCGGCGCGACGCGTCCTATTCTGAAATGCGTGTACCACGCCTGATCGCCCGGCATATATTCCTTCGACTCAGCCGACCATGTATCTATATTGTCGTTAGTCATCGCCGTTGTCGCTCCCGCTTCGCCTCTGCGCGGCTGATCCACGAGAAATACGCTGTGTCCCTTGCGAAGGAACGACGTTGACCAGCCCTCGCGTCCGTCGGGCGTTGTCATCCAGCCCATTCTCGACTGTCCGTAGCCGTGCAGGAATACCATAGGCAAGCCTGTTTCGTTTTCGGGTATCTGATACAAGACGTTCGCGTGGTCTACATGAGCGGTATTGCCCGCGCGCGTTCCGTCAAGCCAGTTTGTCGTTTCGTCAAACTCGCCCTCAACGGGTTCCGTAACCATGCCGCCCGACGAAAACATACCTTCCTCGGCAATCGAAAGCGCGTCTGACGCTTTCGACGATAATGTGATAGTGTCGTCCTTAAAATCAACATCGAAGCCGCCTACCGCGTCCGAGATGTCGCGCAGCTTGAAATATGTGTAATCGTTTATGTTGTAGCCTTCGATTTCCACTCCGTTTCCGTCAAACGTGATCGGAAATGCGTTCGGAGTCGCGATCAAATCCGCCGCAAGCGCGCCCGCCATACCGAATATTACCGCGCCCGCGATAAAGCCTGTTACAAAATTTCGTTTCATTGTTATTTCCTCCTTATTTTGCTTTATTTTTCACTTTCAGAAATTCGGCGAGGCAAGGCAAACGGAACGCCGACGTATGCAGATACTTCAAGTTCCGTTTAACGATGCAAGCAAAATTTATGTTTTCATAAATTTTGCGGTCGCCGGATTTATGGAAGTGCAGTTAATAACATTCGTTTAGTATATCCTCTATTTCAGAATGTGTAAGCTGCCTGTAGCTTCCCGCCGAAATATTGCACGACTGTGCGATTTCGGGTAATATTCCTTTATCCTCGATACCCAATTCACGCAATGTTTTCGGCAGTCCAATCTCATTTATAAATTTCTCAAGAGCCTTAATTCCCGCGAGAGCAAGCTCGTTGTCCGTTTTGCCGTCCGCGCTTATTTCCCATACATTACGCGCAAATCGTACAAACTTGTCCAGACCGCTTTTATAGATATGTCTGTAATACGTCGGGTGAATGACCGCCAGTCCGCAGCCGTGGTTGCAGTCAGTGTACGCGCCGAGCTGATGCTCGATCTGATGTGCCTCGAAGTCCGTTTTCTTGCCGAGCTTTATAACTCTGTTTTCCGCCATAGTCGAAGCCCACATCAAATTGCTGCGCGACGTGTAGTCCGCAGGATTTTCAAGCGCAATCGGGAGATTATGAATTACGCTTTTCATAAGGGCTTCGGCTATGTCGTCGGAAACATTGTTTTCGTCCGGCTCGCTGAAATATATTTCCATTATGTGGCTCAGCGTGTCAAAGCCGCCGGAGGCTGTCTGTAATTTCGGCACGCTGAAGGTGTATTCGGGATCCATCAGTGCGAAGCGCGGATTGCAGGCGGGATAATCGCGTCCCGTCTTGATTTTTGTTTCCTCGTTCGTGATAACCGCGCCGCCGTTCATCTCGCTGCCCGTGCCGCTCACTGTCACCACCACGCCGAGCGGCAGCGGCTCGAAGGCGATACAGCCGTGGTTTTGCCAGAAATCTCTCCAAATGTCGCCGTCATATACCGCCGCCATAGAGATCGCCTTGCAGCAGTCCATAACCGAGCCGCCGCCGACACCCAAAATCACGTCAACATTATTTTCACGAGCCATTCCCGCGCCCTCTAAAACCTTAGAGTATGTAGGATTTGACGGAATACCGCCAAACTCCACTACGGTCTTGTTTTCCTTTTCGAGAATCGTCATGATCTCATCGTAAATGCCGTTCCGTTTAATAGAGCCGCCTCCGTAGGCGAGCATTACGGTCTGATAATTTTTCAGCTTGCACGCGAGGTATTCCTTGACACAGCCTTTACCGAAATATACCTTCGTGCTGTTTTCAAAAATAAAGTTATTCATATCTGATCCTCCGCTCTGTTTTGTTTGTTAATTCTATTATAAATGAAATTCGCCGGAATGAGAAGTTCCATTTAGTTCATCAGTTATAACTAAAAGTTATAACTGCTTCGCAGCTGCAATCGTTCGCAAGCTTTGCTTTAAGCGAGCTTAGCAAAGCATTGCTCCGATTTAAACTGATTTTTTAGGCAATAAAAAAAGAGACCCGCGGGGGTCTCGTTTAAAAGCTTATATTGGCACACTGTCAATATAACAACTGTCCGGACAAAGATCCAGCTTATTGCTCCATACAACCTCACTGTCAACAGTCGGATCGATATCCCATGCTATGCAATGAGTTTTGTCTATATATACGCGGTTAAAATCCTCTAAGGAAGATATTTTATTAAACACGGAATTTTTCGTAAAAAGCGGTTTAACGTCATAACGTCTTTTTTCGCCGTTGTCGAATACGATAGTCAGCGTAAAATCGTCATTTGGCGTTACTGCGGTAATGCCTTTTCTTCCGCTTGCGAAATATTCCGCGGCGGCTCTGTCACAGCCCTTTGAAAGATAATATTCAATACTTTTTGGCATATCTTCTCACTCCCGTCTGTATCATCTGAGCGGCTCTATCGGGAAAAGCTCCTGCTTGTTTTTGGCAAGCTCCCAGTTTTCAAGCAGCTCCTCCATATGGAACGCCGCCCATCCAAGAAGCATTTTAAGCTGCTTGTTCGGCATACTTCCTTCTATAACTTCAAGCTCGTTTATCGAAACAATGACCTGATAGCCGCCGTATGTTGCATGAAAATGCGGCGGCTGATGGTCGTTCCAGTTTATGTATATTTTTATTCCTCTGAACATGGATATTGTAGGCATAGCTATCAACCCTTTCTATACCGCGTTTTATAATCACTCTTTAATAATTATTATACCACACCCATTATAAAATTTCAACATCATTATAAAGAAAAAATGAGACCCGCGCGGGGTCTCATCAGTATTATTTCTGTTCGTCCACAGGCGGAACCATAGCAACATACTGCTCCAACATCTGCGGTGTACTGTGATAGTAACGCTCGTTTTTGTCGAGCTTCTTGATCTCCGCCATTTCCTCGTCGGTAAGCTCAAAATCAAACAAATCAAAATTCGCTTTGATATGGTCGGGATTTTTCGAGCCAGGAATCACGACGTTTCCGTCCTGAATGTGCCAGCGGAGGATGATCTGCGCGTTGCTCTTATTGTATTTTTCGGCAAGCCTTGTGAATATATCCTCTCCGATAAGCGCTTTATCGCCGTGTCCCAGCGGGTACCACGCTTGAATTACAATGCCCTCCTTCGCGAGAAATTCTTTCAGCTCGCGCTCCTGCGAGTACGGGTGCAGCTCCGTCTGCAAAATCGCGGGCTTTATTTCGCACTTGTCAAGGATCTCCTGTACCTGCTCCGCGCTGAAATTGGAAAGTCCTATCGCCTTTACCTTGCCCTCCTTATATGCCTTTTCCATAAGACGGTATCCCGCGATATAGTTTCCGGCGGGCTGATGTATAAGCAGCAGGTCGATGTAGTCCGTGCCGAGCCGCTCCAAAGTTTTCTCAACCGCGTCCTCCTGCTCGTAGAACGACGGCCACAGCTTCGTTTCGAGGAAAATATCCTCTCTTGCCGCGCCCGACTTCTTCATAGCTCTGCCGACCGCCTTTTCGTTGACGTAAGCGTTTGCCGTGTCGATAAGCCGATAACCGTCCTTCAGCGCGGAAATACAGGACGCCTCCGCCTCGTCGGGGCTTAACATAAATGTGCCGATACCCGCCACAGGCATCATAACTCCGTTGTTTAATTTGATATACATTTGCTCACTCATTTTTCATTCTCCTTTTTATTTTAATTTCGCGCCGTCCTTAAACGCGTTTCCTACTTTTTCTCCGAGACGAATATATGCCGCAGCTGTCGGGTCAAATATAATCGCGTCGAGCTTTTTATAATCTACATTATCATCTGTCAATATGCTTTCATCTGCGCTGACATTGATGATCTCTCCTATAACATTTCCGTCCTCGTTGAATTTTAACAGCTTACACTCCAGTGTGAGAGGCAGCTCGTTGATTATCGGAGCGTCCACAAACTCGCTCTTAACTACGGTAAAACCCGCTTTTTTGAGTTTATCCGGCTCATTGTTTGCGGATACAATACCAACGTAATCGCAGGGGATTACAGTTCCCGCTGTTGCGAAGCTGACAGTAAATGCACCTTTCAGCTTGATGTTGTCCGTCGTTTTGTGTGAGCCCAGACACAGCATAACGGTGTTTGCACCATACTGTCCGCCCCATGCGGCATTCATCAGATTGGGCGTTCCGTTCTCATCGTATGTGCCGATCATCAGCACAGGCTGCGGATATACCCACGGCTTCTTTCCAAAATTTTTTCTCACGTTAAATCATTCCTTTCTTTATATTAGAATATTTTTTACATTTTCAATCCATTTTGAAATTTCTGCTTCCGGCGTTTCCAGATGCGCGCCGCCGGAGGAGTCAAATCGTATTTCCGCTTCACATACGAATTTTGCGCCTTTGCATAATTCCTTCATATCGCGGATAACATGACCGGGCCAACCGCCGTTTGTCATAAACGGAATAACCGTCTTGCCCGTCCAATCATTACCGTTCAAATAAGTCAGAACCGCGGGTGCCGTTGTGTACCACCATGTCGGAGTTCCGACGGCGATATAATCGTAGTTGCCGATGTTATACGGAAGTTGTTTTATTTCCGGCATAAAACCGCTGTCAACCTCGCGCTTACCCTGCTCTACAACGTCTTGATGACTTCCCTTATATTCCTCAACCGTTTCGATTTCAGCCATATCCGCACCCGTTGCCTTTTGCAGCATTTGAGCAATTCTTTTTGTATTCCCGTTAGACCACGAATAATATACAATCAACATCTTTGCCATAAAAGTTCCTCCCATATTTTCTCGTTATTCCGTTATTCGGAATTACACATAAAACTCTTTTATAATTGGTAACCCTATTATAACGCAAAAGAGACCTCTTGAGAAGTCTCTTTTAGTTCATCAGTTATAACCAAAAGTTATAACTGCTTCGCAGTTGCAATCTGTCGCAAGCTCTGCTTTAAGCGCGCTTAGCAGAGCGTTGCTCCGATTTAAAACTACTCCTGTATAACTGTTTTCACCGCCGACAAGAACCGCTCGACGATTTCTGAGGGCTTAGGAGAGTACAGCACGCCGAACGGGATATTGTATTCCCATTCCACCGGCACGACCTTCATCATCGGGTGAATACAGTCCCAATCGCGGATAACAACAAGCAGATCCTTATTCCGCTCGCAGGTGTTGAAAACGCCGATGTCGTAAAAATCGAAATCAATTACGTTTATCTGACTGTGATTTAGAAAAATATCATCGCGCAAAGCGTCAATATATCTGCTCCAGTCGCGGTGGATAAGCATCAGATTTTCTCCGTACATATCACGCATCGTGAGCTTGTCCTTATTCGCGAGCGGGTGATTTATCGACATGGCGCAGCAGAGCGGCTCGCGGGCGATCTCAAAGCCCTCGCATTTTCGCAGATCGAGAAGCGTATCATCGAAAATACCCGTCACAATATCTATGTTCCGACCGAGATTGGCGAGGATCTCTCTCGCGTTTTCGGGCGTGTTCTCGAATGGGATCAACTGAAAATGAATATCGGGGCAATGCTCGTGTATCCTCGGCCATAAGTCTGTCAAAATCTGTGCCGGAGTCATGGGCGACGTGCCGATGCGTATAACATTTTCGCTGTCGCTCATCGCCCGGCGCGCACGCAAAACCGTTTCGCGCATATACTCTATTATGTATTTCGAGTCCTTGTAGAGCGAATTTCCCGCCGGAGTGAGCGTAAGTCCGCGGTGAGTGCGCTCAAACAGCGGAGCGCCAAGCTCCGTTTCAAGCTGATTGACCTGTTTGATAACAGCCGTGGACGTGATAAACATCTCCTCCGAAGCCTTGTTGAAGCTCCCCGCCTCGACCACCCGCACAAATGTTTCAAGCTGCGCAGTATTCATTTTTTGCACCCACCTCCTGATTTTTTCGGCTATGTTATGTATATTATAGCAATACCTTCGGGCGGTAAGTCAATAGGATTTAGGGAAAGTTTATAAAAAGTTTACAAATATATCATCCTATCGTTTCGTCCCCGCGAAAGCAGCTGAGGGCTGCCTCGTCAGGGTGTCCGTGCTGATTATACTTGCCAACAGGTATTACTGCATATTTAGGCATTACCTCCTTAGTATATGATTTAGGATTTCACATTCTTTAGCAAGCAGTGTTCTTGTATATACAAAAGCGTCAAAATAAGAACCTGACCCAACACGAAATCAAAGATTTCTGTCGGGTACCCCAGAACCTTTTTGCCTCGCAATAAAAAATTCCGCTTTACGCGAGATTTTCATTTTTGCTTGTTGGGGATAATTCCCCAATCCCCAAGAACAAAGGTTTTCACCTTTGAGCTGCGCCCCGAAACGGGGCTTTTTTGTTTTCAGCCCAAGTCGGCAGAAATATTTTTTTAACTTTTTTCATCAAATACCCGTTCAAAACCGCTGATTTTTTCCATATAAGTGAGAGGACAATTCAAAAAAGTCAAACAATCCTAAAACAGACGTGTACAAATGCTTCTTTTCAACGCCTACATATTAGGGGAGTAAAATTTTAATTTATTCCTCTCCCAAAAACTTAATAAGTCATTCATCAGGCACGTTACCGATTGAAAGAGCTGGGCAGACCGGGCGCGATAACCTTTTATCAAAGCGAGCGACAAACCGGATTTGCAGTCTTTGATTTGCCGTCAAAGATGCGACGAGAGCAATCGGGTACAATGATACTTCCGTAATTCGCGGCTCTGTCATAAAGAAGACGGAGAGGTTGAACTCCTATGGAGCGATTGGCAAATCGCCGCTTGATGAAGGCAAAAATTTTCATCAAAAGGAGCGATATTACTTGAAGTATGAAGTGCCAATATGGGAAAAATCAAATCTTAATCTTAAAGAAGCGGCAGCATATTCCGGAATAGGCATAAATAAGCTGCGGCGTATAAGCGATAAAGAAGACTGTTCTTTCGTTTTATGGATTGGAAGTAAGCGTCTGATAAAACGGCGCAAACTTGATGAATATATCGAAAACACATATTCAATATAAATTAAAAATATAACTTGACTCATTGAAAGACTTGCGGAAACGACAATTCCGTGTTATGATATATGTGATGTTAATATTATTGTCTTTTCAATGAAGATTGAAAGGAAGATGATAAAAATGTCAAACAGAAACAATAGAAGACTGGACAAAAACAGATAAGCCTAATATTACGGTTAATGATATGTTCTTCTTATGGTGTGACTTAAAGCGAGGTATAAAGCATAATACGTTTCAAAATTACAAATATATGTATAATATGTTTGTAAAACCGTCTTTTGGAAGGTCGAAAATCTCAAAGGTCAGAAAATCGGATGTAAAAAAATTTTACAATACTTTGGCAGATGAGAGAATACTTAAGATATCCACAATCGACACAGTGCATAATGTTCTTCATCAGATTTTTGATCTTGCGGTTGACGACAACTATATTCGCGTAAATCCCACAGACAATACGTTGAAAGAGTTGAAACAGTCACATAACTTTGAAACAGAAAAGAGAAAGGCTCTGCAACGGTTGTTTGTTGAGTTTCTGAAAACGAATATGCAGTATAATCATTGGTATCCGATATTTGCCGTAATGCTCGGAACAGGTATGCGCGTAGGTGAAATTACCGGCTTACGATGGAATGACATTGATTTTGCCGATAATATGATAAGCGTAAATCACACGCTTGCGTATTACAACCACGGTGACGGCAACGGTTGCTCTTACAGCGTGAACACACCAAAAACCAAAGCGGGCGAGCGTATAATACCGATGCTTGATTATGTCAGAGATGCACTAAAGCGGGAAATGGCATATCAGGCGGAAATCGGCATTTCTTGTCGGGCTGAAATTGACGGGTATAGCGATTTTGTTTTTATTAATAGGTTTGGCGATGTGCAAAATCAGGGAACGCTTAACAAGGCTTTGCGGAGAATTATCCGCGACTGCAACGATGAAATTTTGCTTAAAGGAACAGACAATCCAACATTGCTGCCGCATTTCAGCTGCCATTCGCTAAGACACACTTTTGCGACAAGACTTTGTGAGAACGGAGTAAATATAAAGGTTATTCAAGAGGTTCTCGGACATAGCGATTTTTCGACGACCATGGACATTTATACCGATGTTACAAAGGATTTAAAGCAGAGAGAGTTCGGCAATCTGAACAGTTGCCTTGGCACGAACTAACCAACTGCACCAACTACACCATTTACTGCACCGTTTTGAACAATGTTTATAAAGATTTATACAGAGATGTGTAACAATCGATGCTGCGTAATGGCTGTAAAATAGGGGTTTTGAGGATTTATAAAGACTTTTATAAAAATCCAGAATGAAATCCCGACAATGAAGCCGTTAAGCGAGTAAATGGCATAAAACAAGGCTTTACAAGGTTTGCAAGCCTAAATTTACGACCAACTTACGACCAAATAAAGAGAACACACTCAAAAAATCGCCTACGGTAAACCATAGGCGATTTTTGCATATACTTTTTACTCTACCGTTACTGTTTTCGCTTCGCACAGTGGGCGCATTCCGTTAAGGCTGTCCCAAGCGAATATCTTTACGCTGTCCGCGTCGTCGACGTCTATAATCAATGTTTTTTCTGTTTCGCCTGCCGAAACAGTGTCAAACGCCACTCCCGACATAGTGTTTCCTTTAAGTGCGACAGTGATTATATGGCTGTCATATTCCACACTTTCAAAAGGTACGCTGACTTTAACCGTTCCATCTTCTTTGACAGCGGTCATATTGTCCGCAATTATTGGAGCAGCTGTTCCTATTGCATTGTAATGAATTGTAGCGTTGTTAAATACTTCACGCAGTAATGTTTCATCAGCCATGACTGCTCCATCGGTTCCGCTTATATAAACGGTGTTCAATGCTTGTATTGAGCCTTTGTAGAACACATCTTTTAAAGCGTCACATGACAAAAAAGCTCCTCTTTCAATATCCTTTATACTTTTAGGCAACATTATTTTATCTAGGTTTTTACACCCGTAAAATGAATGCCAGCCAATATTCTCTATGCCTTCCGCTAATACACATTCTTTCAGCGCGGTACAACCTGAAAACATAGTCCCGCTAATATTTGTAATACCGCTTGATATATTTACGCTTTCCAAGTCAATACACCCCAAAAAAATGCTGTTACCGATACTCGTAACGCTGCTAGGAATATTTATATTCTCTAATCCACTGAGTGAAAACGCTTTATCCGCAATATTGATAACGCCGTCAATATTTACGTTTTTTAAATTATTACAGTTAAAAAAAGCGGATTCGCCAATGCCTGTCATTCCGTCGGGCATTTCATATTCTGCTGATGATTTTTTAGAAGGATATTTAACAAGCGTCATATTTCTTTTATCAAACAGAACGCCATCTGTACTAATATAAGACGTGTTAGCTTCATCAACATAGATGTTTTCAAGATAGTTACACTGACTGAATGCCACACTGCCTTCATTCTCATCAAACGCCCATGTACTGATGTCCGAAACACTTTTGCCTATTGTTACGCTTTTTAGATTCTTACAGTTGGCAAATGTAAATTCTCTGATTTTAGATACTTTATTTGGTACGACTATATTCGTCAACCCATCACATCCGTTAAATGCACTGCTCCCGATGATTTCAACGTTTTCGGGCATTATTATTTCCATTAGGCCGTCACATTCTCTGAACGCGCTTGCTCCGACAACCTTAACGCTTTCGGGCATTGTTATGCCTGTTAAACCGTTGCAATTTCTGAACGCTCCGTTCGCTATGCAAATTGTACCGAGATGTATATCTCTCGTTCCCGATATATTGTCTTTTGCTGTTATAAGATAGTCATTCATATATAAAATGTCGTTCGACCAGTTATCAGGATTATTATAAATTGACGTATTGTTAAACGAGTTGCTTGAAATAGATGTTATATTTGCAGGCAAAGTTATATTCTCTAAGCCGACACAGTTGGAGAATGCAGAATCTTCGATTGATGTTATGCTTGCGGGTAAATTTATATTTACCAAGTTTGTGCACTCCTCAAATGCTGATATGCCTATATTTGTTATATTTTCCGATAGCGTTACATCAGTTAAGTTTCCACAGTTTAAGAAAGTTCTTTCTTCTATTTTTGTAACATTATCCGGGATTGTAATATTTACCAATCCGCTAGCTTGAAACGCAAATGCTCCAACCTCTGTTATACTGTTAGGCAATACAGCATTGGCTATTCCGCCGCACCCGCGAAACGCGCAATTACCAATGCTTGTCACGCCGTCTAAAATATTAACGGTTTTAATGGCTTCATTTCGTCCCCATGGTGCAAATTCTCTCGGATCATCAATAGAATAATCCGCCATTTCCCCCTCGCCGCTTATGGTAAGAGTTCCGTTATCGTCAAGCGTCCAAGTTAAATTATCGCCGTTCGCTCCGCAATTACCGCTGTCAATAACTGCCGCCTTTGCAAAACAGGGTATGCACATCGCGATATATACCGCAGAAATTAGAATAAATATCTTTTTCAATTTAAAAACCTCCTATATTTCCAATATACCAATATCATATCAT
>CANQQS010000073.1 GCA_947626045.1 uncultured Clostridia bacterium
TCCTTGCTGTAGAGCGTGCAGTAATTCATCGCGGTGAATGAGCCTGAAATTCCTATCTTTTCGGGACATACCTTCGCACAGTAATTGCACGTCGTACACGGTATCAGCGGAATTGCCGCGAGCGCCTCGCGCGCTTTTTTAAGCGTTTGCTCCTCTTTTTTGTTTAAGCCGTTAAAACCTTTCATAACGGCTAAATTATCCGCCATTTGCTCAACGCTGCTCATGCCCGAAAGCACGGTAATTATGCCTTCGAGATTTGCCGCGAACCGAATTGCCCACGACGCGCACGACGCGTCCGGCTCGGCTTCCTTAAACACCTTCTCCACAGGCTCCGGCGGGTTCGCAAGCATACCGCCCTTCACCGGCTCCATGATAACGACCGGCTTGCCGTGCGCCCGCGCCACCTCATAGCAGCGGCGCGACTGTACCGCGGGATTGTCCCAGTCGGCATAGTTTATCTGAAGCTGGACGAACTCCATTTCGGGGTGGTTATTCAGTATCTCGTCAAGCTCCTCCGGCGTGGAATGGAACGAAAAGCCCATATGCTTGATTTTGCCCTCGGCTTTTTTCTCTTTGATCCAATCCCACATATTGAAATCGTCAAACACCTTCGTCCTGAACTCGCCAAGATTATGCAGAAGATAAAAATCGAAATAACCCGCGCCGGTGTTTTTGAGCGACGTTTCAAACTGCGCGATCGCGTCCTCGCGGGTTTTGCAGTTTATCCAAGCCGCATTTTTCGTCGCGAGCCGGTAGCTCTCGCGCGGATAACGCTCCACAAGCGCCTGTCGTATTGCACTCTCGCTCTCGCCGTATGCCCACGCCGTATCGAAATATGTAAATCCCGCGTCCATGAACATATCAACCATTTTCTTTGTCTGCTCAATATCGGTCGTCCCGTCCTTCTGCGGCAGGCGCATCAGACCAAATCCGAGCTTTTTGATTTCTTCGTCCAAGTATTTCATAATGGTACCTCCGTTAAAAAAATTATTGCGTATATGTTTATAGGTATTATATATATTATCAAATAAAAAATCAATTCAAATATTGGATATATTTTATAATTTTTACTTAATATTGTTCAATATATCCTGCGCAAAATATAATAAAATTAACTTTAATTTCAAATTTAATTATTAATAGGCGGTGTACCTAAAAAAAGCGATAACCGAAAAAATGTTCGGTTATCGCGGTGGTTGTGTTTAGCGGTACTTTTTGATACAATTTTGCAAAAGCTGCACCATATAAAATTCCAATTATATTCTTCCATAATTACAATACAAATACTTTAAAGCCCATTTTACATCTCTATGCGGTCCGTCTTTTCTCATCGGGCAGCCGTCCGTCAAATCCTGCGCCAGCTCAAAAATAACATCATAGACCTCCGGTTTTGTTATTATGTTCGTATCTTGAGCCGCGACGCCATATAATCCCACGTATGCGCCGAGTATATTTCCCGCAATCGCGCCGGTCGAATCGCTGTCGCCGTCGTGGTTTACGGCGCAAATCAAGGCATTTTTGAAATTATCCCTGTATTTCAACGCCGCGTACAACGCAACCGCCAACGCCTCCTCAGCCACCCAGCCCTGTCCGAGACGGGATATGGCGTCAACATCGTCTATGTGCTGCTTCGATAAAGCAACGGCGCGGTTTATAATATCCTCAAATGCGGGATAATATTGGTTATCGCCGTACAATTCCCGTGTCACCTGTAACGTGTCTGCGGTAATATCATATAAATCGACTGAATTTCCATTAATTTTATTGACGATTATTTTATGTATCATGCAGCCTGTAAACGCCGCCGGAATATATCCCAACGGATTTCCGTGAGTCAGCGCCGCAAATTCCGCCGCATATTTCGCCGAAGCCGTTTCGTCCGTCAAATGCCCCGCCGCTCCGAAGCATCCGACCGGCGCGATACGCATCACTCCGCCGCAGCCCTTGCTGTTATTCGCGGCGCGGGAATATGCGGACTGATTGAACGAAGCCGCAAGCGCCGACATACACGTTGTTCCCGGAGCGCGGGAGCTGTGCAAAGCGGCAATATTATGGATCCAACAGGTATGCGGCTGATCGTCATTGTAAAACATTTGCGGCTCAGTCTGCGTTTTGTACCACTCCCGATACGCGTTGAGCAAATGCACACCAAGCGGTTTTGATACGCCGTTCAGCCGCGCTTGTGTCTGCGCAAATAACAGTCCGTTTGCCGTAAACAGCGTCATTTGCGTATCGTCGGAAATTTCCGCCTTGCCTCTTTTGCCGACGGCAAGCTCCGTAATTCCCGGCTTGCCGTACTTGTTAATTATCTGCCGGTAGCTCATAAACTCGACCGGATAACCCAGTGCGTCCCCGATTGCGCCGCCGAAAAGACAGCCGCTTATTGAGTCCGATAATATTTGTTTTCTCTCTTCTTTGGATATATTCTCTATCATTTCATCTTATCCTTTCAAATCAATAATCATCATAACGGAATTATCCAAGGTGTATTGTGTATATCTCTCGCTTATTATTTCTTAAATCTGTCCTCGATACGCTTTTTCCAGCTTTTGTTTATAGGAGCCGCGTTGCTGCGCGCTTGCGTGATCGCCTCGCTCATAACCTCGTAATTGAGCCTTGCGCCCTCACTGTCGTTGGTGTAATCGACGGTGAAATCACGGTCGATACCGATTTTCGCGCCCATCTCAGCCGAATCGATATTCGCGCCGAGGAACAGAAATTCCCAGCCGTATTTTTCCTTTTGACCCTCGATCATCTGCTTTACCTTTTGGTAATTGTATTTGTAACTCGCGTTTTCCATGCCGTCGGTCGTGATGATAAACAGCGTCTTTTCCGGCACATCCTCGTCACGCGCGTATTTGTGGACGTTGCCGATGTGGTGTATTGCTCCGCCTACCGCGTCGAGAAGCGCCGTACATCCGCGCGTGTAGTATTCCTTCTCCGTTATGTCCTGCACCTTGTCGATAGGCACGCGGTCGTGTATCACTTCGACCAAGCTGTCGAAAAGCACCGTTGAAACGAGCGCTTCACCCTCTACCTTCCTTTGCTCGGCGAGCATTGAATTGTAGCCGCCTATCGTGTCCGCCTCAAGTCCGTGCATCGAGCCGCTTCTGTCAAGAATAAATACGATTTCCGTTAAGTTCTTTTTCATTTTTCATTACCTCTCTTTCATTTGATGATTTGATTATACATCATTTGAAAAAGAGATTGGTCGCCCCGCAGGCGACATTTTACGCGCCTATCAACGGCTGGTCAAACTTAAACAAAACCTCGTTTATTTCAAATATATCGTAGTTTTTATTCTCTATAAAATATTCGATAATTATATCAAATTTATTGCTGTGCGTAAGCGAATAGCCCGCTTTTTCTATTAAATCACGGGCTGTATCCATATTCAGCCTCAAAGCAATGGCGAACGCTACCGCCGTGACCTTGCTCGGCTTGTATTCGCGGTTGTTACGAATTTTGGAAAACAGCTTTCTGTCAACATTTGCCCGCTTATAAACCTGCGCGTCCGTCATGCCGCTTTCGTCAATAAGCTGCAAAAGCCGCTCGGAAAACGACGCGTCCATTTTTCTTATTATCTCATCGAGTCCCGATTGCTTCGGCTTCCTTATTGCAGCGGTGGACATCATAGCGGCGGGCGCCATATACGCCTGTTTAAAATCAAGCGAAGTCCCCGGCTCATTTGCACGGCGGTGCAGATCATTCGGCAACATCAGTTTTTCGTCTATGTACTCCTCCACGTCCGAGAACAGCTTTGAGCTTATCTCAAACGCGCTTCTGTCATAAACGACAAGGTACACGTTCATTTCGTTGTTTTCAAGGAAATCCATAACCGCGTTTGTGGCAATCCTTAAAGCCTCCGCTTTGGGATAGCCGTAAATTCCGGACGATATAAGCGGAAACGCAATCGATTTTACTCTTTTGCGCTTCGCAAGCTCCAGACTCGATTTATAGCACGAATACAGCAGCTCTTCCTCGTTATGACGTCCGTCCGTATAAACCGGACCGGGAGTGTGTATGATATATTTCGCAGGCAGATTGAAACCCTTTGTAATAACCGCGCCACCCGTATCACAGTGCCCGATTTCACGGCAAGTCGCTTCGAGCTTGTCATATCCCGCCGCCGCAAAAATCGCGCCGCATACGCCTCCGCCGGGAAGAAGCGAGGTGTTCGCGGCATTGACGATTGCGTCAACCTCTGTTTTGGTTATATCGTTTCGGATTATTTTGAATGGCATTCTTGTACACCTCTGTAATTATTATTAATATAATTATATAATGTTTTATGGTAATTATCAAGTGTCTATATTGAACAATTATACTATAAAAACAAAAAGTCCATTACTATCACATTAAATACGCTTTGCTCATATATCTGTTCCAAACAACTCTCGGAATTTTCGATCAAGTTCTTTTTGGAGTTCATCATCGTCTTTGTCGAGTTCTTCCGCACGCTTCTCCACATATGATGTTTCCTCTTTTTTTACCTCTGTAAACGGAATCGAACGGATACCGATATTAATATCGTATAAAACATCCTCGAGCGACATTACCTTAGCTTCTTTTGGCGTTGACGGTTCAGCTTCCATTTGCGGATACCCCTTAAACATTTCATATTCATCTATATCGGGCAACTCTGTTACATAAGGGAATAATCGACCTGTAAAAATCAACACTTCTCCCTTATCCTTGCTTAGACGCTGAAGCTGCGACGGAGTGATAAGCGGACGAGTTGTTCCGTCCGATAAATACCTTTCGCCGCACATTTTGCTCAACATCTCCAGCAGCGGCAATTCGCGGCTGTGAAGATATGCTATGTTAGAGCAATTTCCTATAATTGTCTGAGCCTCGTCATCTCCGTACTTTGCCTGCAGCTGACGCAATCCCTGTATAGCTATAAAGAAACGTATATTTCTTGAACGTGCCGCGCTTATCATATTTGTAAAATCCGTAATTTTGGGTACGTTGCACAGTTCGTCCAAAATAAAGTTAAAGCGTGTTTTAAGCTTTAATCCCTCGTTTTCCTGCGCCTGCTCTATTAATACCGAGTATGCCTGCTTTACAAATAGAGCAACAATAAAATTGTATGTTGTTTTTTCGTCGGGAGTTATGATAAATATTGCTGTTTTCTCGTTTGCTATCTCCTCTATGTCAAAGGTTGAATTGGACAGAGAAGTTACAAGATCCTGCTGATTTATGAACATGGCAATCATCCCGAAGAGCGATATGTATATAGACAGCTTTGTCTTTTCCGGCGCGGTTCTCACGCCTCTAAGATTTATTCCCGCGATACAGTTTTCGGGAATCTTGCTTGCCAGCTGTTCAAGCGCTTCTATATTGTCTTGGCAGCACATTCTTGCAAAGCTCGCAACGTTGACCTCCTCCGGCTCCGCACATTCCGCCAAAAGCAATATTATCCCTGCCGCTAACGCCGCGGCGCTTTCGGGCCAGAATACATCATTGGTTGTTTCGCGCTGTTTTTCGGCTATCGCATTAATGAAATCAGTGAATAACTCATTAGCCTTATTCTTTTGCCCTGATATGTACTTTTTATATGCCAGCCATAACGGGTTCCAAAAATCTCCTCTTTTTCCGCAATGACGAAAATCCATAACAATGAGACGATAACCTAACGATTTTAAATATGAACCCGTGCGAGCTAAGTTTTCGCCTTTGGGATCGTATACGCAGAGATTTTCGTTATTTTTTGCAAGAAGGTGTATAAGAAGAAAAATAAATAACCTGTTTTTCTTACTCCCCGATCCTCCTATAATCAACGAATGTGTATCATCGTTACAAACATATACTTTTTTACCGTCGCTCATCAGAGGCAGCCCCGCCCCGCCGGGATTTTCCGATTCTAAATCCACTTCTGCGCTGTATTCTTTTACCTCCTCCGGAGCGGCAAATCTATCACCAAATTGTGAAAGCATATTTTATTCCCCCTTTGTAATAAAGCCTATATTATGTTTTTTATTGTGACTTTCATTAGACAAAATACTGTTTTTAAAATACGAATCTATATTTTGGGGTGAAATCACTTCAATCCCGTTGCCAAGCAGAAAAAACAATAAATCGTCACACAAATCATCGACTTGGTTCAGATTGCATATCTTATCCGAATTTATTAACTGCTGCAGCAGTATTTTTAACGATTCTGTCGCTTTATCATTTAAATCAAAGCCGTATTCTTCAAGCTTGATTTTAAAATATATTATTGCTTTGTCTGTAGAAAGAACGTCATTTCTCACTGTATATACTCTGAATCCCGCCTTAGTTAATGCCTGCTCCGCATCAGATATTATATGCTCGCGACTTTGACCGATAGTAACTATTCTTAAAGAACCGGGGGTTTTATCTTTTATGTATTTCATTATTTCTCTGAAATCGCGGTTAAAATATTTAACATTTTTAATATCTATACATATAATACCCTTAAAAATACCCTTGAAGCCTCCGGCAAGAGCCAGAATATCGGATACTTTATCACATATATTAGATACCGGCAGCAGTTCTCCGGGTTGCTCCAAGCGAATGGATATATATTTGCTTTCGCCCGAAAAGTCAATGATATTGATTTCCGAAAAATAACCGCATAATAAACTGAGCAGATGCTCATAGTTATTATTGTTTGCAATAAATATATCCGGTACAAGCTGTAATACTTTCCCGCCTTCAAGCCTGCCTGACAGTGTATCAATCGTGGATATGTATTTTTTGAATTGCTTAGGCACAGCGCTATCCATGATTTCTCGATAATAGCTCATGCTACCAACCTCCTTGTTCTGATGAAATCTTCGTCAGTATTAAATTATTTATAATCCCTTAAATGATAAATGTTTAATATTTATAAAAAATCTCAGTGCACAAAAAAAGATAGCGCATTGTAAATGCGTTATCTTCAGTTACTATTGTTTTATTGTCTTATAAACCGTTCCCTATGAGTGTCATTTGCTGACTCTATGTACATGTTCCTCAAGCTTCTTTGCCTCTTTTAAGGTTCTTATATCTCTTACTAATTCTATCGGCAAAGCAATAAGTCCAATAAAATATGACAAAACCAACTTTACCGAGAAATAAATGAGCCAACCTACCAAGGGCATCCATATAAACATCGCCGGTGTGATTTTATTTAAGAATCTCCATCCGCTCGGTATGCCGGCCAACAAAAATCCCAACGGACTTCGAATGACAATGATACCGACAATCATTAAAATAACACTAAGTCCAATGCTTTTAATCATTGCCGACTTTGTATCTGCAGCCTCTTGTTCTGCGCAGTCCACACATACTGGTGGTCTAAAAAAAGATCCGCACTCTGAACATAGTCCCTTTCCACACCTATTACACGTAACTGTTGCTTCTCTGTTATTATGGTAATAACACTTCATATTTTTTCACTCCTTAAACTTTAATTTTTGACATATAATCTCCCGTATACGACATAGATATTACCGGTATTTCTTACTTCTTCTGGTATTTCCAGCAATATTCATCGGCGCGCATATGCTTTTTATGATATGTGCAGTACCATTTATTGTTTGCACCGTAGTCATATTGGGCATAAACACAATCACAGCATCTTCTTTCCTCTGCCATTACTATCCCTCCTTTCATTTTTGTGTTACTAAAATGTCATTTCATACATATAGATTAATCACCCCCTTTACACCTGAATTTATTAACGGGGCATATCGCAAAACAGCATGTCCGATAATTTCATTGATTTAAATCTATTATTCATATCTTCTATATATCTCTTATCATTTTTCTTCTTTACCGCATAATCAATTAAATATATAATGGCATCATTATCATTTTCTTCATAGCCATAAACAAGTCTTAGTTGAATATTGTTAATGCCGTGTGTTTTGTATATAAATATTTGATCATTAATTCTATCATATATAATGTTATCGTTATTATATATCCGGTTAATATCACTGTTTTCTGAAGAAATCTTTTCTGATAATCGCTGTAATGATGAATATATAGATTTAAGTGTTGTCTTATCTTCCTTTTTATATTGCTTACATCTTGAATTAATCTTAATTGTACACATTGGTAAACACCTCCAAATTCTATAATACATAGTGGTTTATATTCTGTATTACCCTTATATACTATAAATGGAGGTTGTTTTTTAAAATTCTCAATATCAAAAAAAAATTACAAAAAAATATAAAAATTTTATAAAATACGCATATTTAACACTCTAAGCAAATCATAGAGCCCCAATACTTCAAATCAGAAAATGGCTTCATAGCCGCATTACATTCTTTTAATTTATCTATTTGTGATTTTACAGCCTTATTGTCCTTTAAAGAATACTCCAGCCATCCGTTAAGCCGAAGCTCGCCGACAGTGACGTTTCTGAGATATAGCTTCGCATTTTTAAGCGCGTCCGCAACAGGCATAGATTCAAGGTATTCATAGAATTTATCCATCATTATCGCAGCTCCCAAATCACTCAACTCCCACTGACTCATTACTATATATTTTGCTCCTGCCGCTTTAAAAGAGCTTCTAAGTCCGGAAGCACCCTTTGCAACATCTATATCAACAGCGCCGCTATAACAAGAAGACAATACTACCAATTCCGTTTCATGTAAATCCAAACGGCTTATTTCGTCAGCGGTTAATATACCATTGCCATAGTATTTATCCTCTTTTTTTGTATCGAGCCAGTTTTGAGCTCCGGCAAAATACATACATGATGCGTATATAGGATTCTTCTCATATTCATAGTCAAAATCGCCATGTGTTGAAATATGTATATATCTGTATCCGGATGCATCCAGTATAAGTTGTTTTGTCGCATATCTGTCAGTATATGGCTTACAACCCAATCTTTTGGAAATTCTATCCACTTCAATACCACTGAAAGGAAGAGGTTCCAGCATTTTATGCGCACCCCTCCAATGCTCACCTATATTAAGTTTTTTCTTATAATCGTATAATGGATTGCCTATCAATAACGCTCCCGATTCAGCCGTGGCCCCGTGTGTTTTCAACAAATCACGGCCACATTCAATATATCTGATATTATAAATATCAATTAAGCACTCCTTTTTATTTTTTCCCAAAATATCAAATGATACGGCAGAAATATCATCTGTAGGAGCAATAATTAATTCATCCACACCTTCCAAGTGCTTTATGAGAGGTTCAAAAATAGCTTTATATAAATCCACTTTTGCTATTGTTGTTTCTCTTTCTCCTTCATACATATCATCTCTTTGGTCATATAACATACAACTAAGAAATTCATAAATTTTGTCTCCGATACTCTCTATTGAACCTATACACTCCTTATTAATTACAAGTCTGTTATCAATATTTCTGACAACGTATGCTTCATATTCATAGGAATCAATAATTATCTCTCCCAGGCGTTCCTCATCATTAAAATGTTTATTTATCAAATCCGCGTGATCCGTTATTTTGTTACGTCGAACATACTCAATAATAGCTTGATTGCTCTTTATTCTTGACAACAAATCATTTACATCTGCTTGTGGTGTTATATCTACTATGGGAAACTCTGTTTCAAACTGCGCTTCTAATTCCTCTAAGCGCTTTTCTAAAGCATCGGTAGGAACAACGCTTTCAAAAAATATATTATTGGTATTATATTTGGCAATCTGATCTCTAAGCTCATGAATACGATTTAATAAACCCTTATTGTCCGGGTATATTTTCAGCAGTTCATTCCTTATTTGAATAATATACGACTTCAACTCTTTATATTTTAATACGTAGTCATATAAGATTTCATTACTCATCTTCGAAAGATAATTATATGTATTCTCGTATGCTTCTGTTGTTTCCTCTATCATCTGCAGCAGTTTTTCTTCATCCAGATAACGCAATGCAAGTGATAATCTTTCCGTATTTATTTTAATCCACTCATTCAAATATTTTTTTGCATTTATATAATCATTATTTTTTATATATAATACGGCTATTCCCTTTGCTGTGCTTGATTTATACAGAATATCAATGTATTTATTGCTTGACGAATACTTTTCATAAGATTGCTCGAAATATTTTAAAGCGGTATCCGTATTCTTAATGCCGGACAGTATACCATACCAATTTATTATATCACGGTCTAAATAACTGTTAAAATGCTGAATGTTGAACTCCTCTACCGGTTTTAATATTCCAATCATATCATCATAATACTTGTCAATATCTCCAAGATTTTCATGAATGCGAAAAAGAATTTGCAGCATGCCTATGTGCAAAACGGCATCAGCCATATTATTTACATCGTCTGACATTAAATGATATTTATTCACCATGTCAACGACTTTATCAAGCTGTTCGTTGAAGTCCACAGAGTATATAAAACAGTTAATATACAGGGCAAGGAACATTTTTATGTTTGTTTCTACTCGCTCCGTAACCATTACCATTGAATTGAAATTATTGTATATATCGTCAAATACCTCTTCACACAAAACAAACCTCTTGTCATTATTCATTATAGAATATATAATGAGTAATTTTATATGAGCAATTAATCCGCCTTCCACTCTGTCCTCTTCCGAAAAGCAGCAACTCAGCATTTTTCTGTAATACTGTTCCGCTTGAAGATACTCTCCTGTTTCCATATAATATGCGGCAATATACTCGTATGCTTTATGCGTATTAACCCAATCATTTATATACTCACGGGAAGTGCAAAAATCATAATAATAAAACACTATATCCTTATATCGCGAAACAGAAAGCAATTCTATTGACATGTGTAAAATTAAGGCTGAATAAACCGCCAGATCCGTATACAGCAATTCCTGTTGATTATCAATATCAGTAATTTTATTGTCAAGCCCAAGCTTAATCAATTCCTCCAATTTGTCGCAGCTTTGCAAATTTCGCATCAAATTAATTTCACACACAGATATTTTGGCTTTCACCGCCCAGCAATAAATGCTTGTTTCAGCACAGTACATTCTACGGTTGTCAAGCACTCCGCGGAAAATTGCCATTGCCTTCTCTATATCTTTTTCTGCAAGATTGTTCGCAAGTGCAAACAGCTTGTCGCCAGTATTAGGGTCGAGATATTCAGTAATACCTTTTGCATATGTTGTATATAAATCTGCCGCTATATCCGGCATTGCGTCAATGAGATATTCACGTAATAAAATATCTATAATGCCATACATATCCCGTTCGCTATCACTACAACATTTTTCAGTCAAGCTCAAAAAATTGCCAATAATTCTTGCAGACTTATCCGTAAATTCCTTTAAGTCAAAAATCTCCGCCGCACGGATAACTTTTCCCAATATATATCCATCGCATTTAAATGAAACATTCCTATAATTTTCCGGTAAATACTTATATACGCTTTGCCACTCATCACCCAGAAAAATTTTTAACATGGATGCCTTAAATTCTGTTCTCTCGCTTTCTGTTTCATAATAATACGAGTCATACTCCATGCTCTCTACAGCAATTTTTAACGCATCAAGCATTTTTTCGTGGTATTCTCCATTGTCAAAATCACATAACCCGGCAAGAAGGTATAACAATTCAATCTGCATTACAATACGGGTTTGTCTGTTAGACTCAGAACGTTGCTTTTGCTCTTCTTGTGACAAATTCTCATTATAGACATCAAATAAAAAGGCAGCATATAATCCTGACATCAGACAACTGTCAAGCTCCTTCTCCACCGCATTATATTCTTCAATTAATTTTTCCATTATTCCACGCTTTCCGCAATTCTCAATGTATATGAATCGCCTTCAATATTCTTAAACTCAGCCGTCAACATATCCTCGTATTCGTCGTATTTAAATTCCTCGATGTATTCTTCGCCGCTGTCCGTTATGCACTCCGCAATATACTTTTTACCATCATCTTCAATAGTTATATATACCGAATTTTCTCTCACTGTTATACGAGAATATTGCAATTTGGTATTTTGCAGCGTCACCTTGTTATCTTCTGCGCCCGCTTCCGTTCCGCGCGCGCCGGCAATCGACGGTTGATAGTCAAACTGCCAGTTTATGTCTTTTGCGTATTCTTGTATCGCTGATATAGTTTTGCTAACATTATCCTTTATAACAGAAATCACAGATAATGGATTTCTTTTATGCTCAAAATAAGCATCCGCAATCATCTCCGGCGCCGTCAAATCCTGCACCGCCACTGCTATACTATATAACTCGTAGCATTTATCACATTTCTTTACATGCTGTGCCGCTTTTGCAAGCTCATCATCAAGTTGTTTATCATTTAAGAGATGCTTTGCTAAATCATACGCCTGCGCCAAACTAATATGTTCCATTATCTGACCTCCTCGATTTTGTCCAATAATTGCCTTGCCTTTTTATATTCTCTTAATGCCGCCAGCAGCTCGCCTTCTCCCTCGCTCATCATACGTTGTATTGCAGACTTATTTATCGCATCTCCAACCCTGTCGTTCCATACCCGTACATTTGTTTCAGTAAACTCCCGTGTATACAAAATATCGGTTAATAGCTCTTCTTTTCCGTCTCTGCAGCAATATAATTCGTTTAACTTATTCATATATGTTCTATTCCAGCATATATCCTTCCTGCCGTATTGATTACGTACCATATTTTCAAATATAGCCGACAGTCTGCCTACAGTTTTATTCATATATCCATATGCCCATTTCTGAGATCCCTTACGTTCTCCCATGAACAATATTGCGGCATACCGCACATAGCATAATGCAAGTAGTCTCTGAGGAGATTGATGTGAATTAAAAATCTCATCAAGCATATAGTTTGTTAATGTAACACACAGTTCTCTCGTGTTCACATCTCGTATGCTATCTTCGGCGGACTTTGTATTCTCAATTTTTAAAACCTCATCACCCTCATCGTTTATATATGAGAGTGCCGTCTCTTTCCAGTATATCTTTTGTCCTTTCTTTGTGCAGTCTCTCGCTGTTAGACCTAATATCTTAATACAGTAAGTCATGAAATTCCGATTCTGCATCTCTTGAGTATCTCTATTTTCAGCAGTTGATTCATAATATATTTTACAATTATCTGATTTTCTGTAATTGTAAACGGAAAACCTTGCCAGGGCAAATTTTAATTCTTGAAGCAAGTCTTCCATATCCTCTTTTGTGTATGATGTGCCTCTTCTGAAAAACTCTTTAGAAATAACCGTTTTCATGATAGGCTCTAAAATTTCAAACATTTCTGTATAACAGTTGTATAAACCCGATAAATTATTTTCATTTATATACAATGCTGCCCGCTCATATATATTTTGCATTTCTTTCCATTTTATATTTTTGTTCATTATAGATCCTTTCTGTTGCAAATAATTATACATCTTATATATGTTTATTATATCATAACTGCAAGGCGGCATCGTCGCCGCAAAGGTATGATGCAATGCTCTCTCAGGCGTCAAAAGCTTTGCTTTTGGTAACGCCGTGAGGTTATTATATCATAACTGCAAGGCGGCACCGTCGCCGCAGGGGTATGATGCAATGCTCTCTCAGGCGTCAAAAGCTTTGCTTTTGGTAACGCCGTGAGGTTATTATATCATAACTGCA
>CANQQS010000074.1 GCA_947626045.1 uncultured Clostridia bacterium
TTCAATGTGCAATTATCTAACTAATTTTTTTAGAAAATCTTCATTTTCCCTCTTGACTTTTAATAGTTAGTCTTTCTGTTTCTTTGTTCTGCCTGTCAGAAGCTTGTATACCAAACTCTTTACCGCTTCCATGTCGATCGGTTTCGCGAGGTGTCCGTTCATGCCGGATTCCATAGCGGCGTTTACATCCTCCGCGAACGTGTTTGCGGTCATGGCGGCTATCGGAATATCAGCCGCATCGGGATGGTCGCAGGCGCGTATTTGACGTGTCGCCTCGTAACCGTTCATCACAGGCATCTGCACATCCATAAGTATCATGTCATAGTGACCCGCGGGCGAATTTTTGAATTTCTCCACCGCTTCCGCGCCGTTTACGGCGAGGTCGCACTTCACGCCCTCCGCGGCAAGCATTTCCGTTAAAATTTCGGAGTTAAGCTCGTTGTCCTCGGCTATGAGGAACAGCTTGTCTTTCATTACGGACGCGTCATATACTTTTTCGGTATTCTCGCCGCTGCCCGCGTCGTTTTCCTCCGAATCGGGCAGAGCAAACGACAGCTCCACGGTAAATGAGCTTCCATTGCCTGGCTTACTCTTTACGTTTATTATGCCGCCCATCAAATCGACAAGGTTTTTCGTTATCGCCATGCCGAGTCCCGTGCCTTGTATTTTATTCGTAACCGAGCTTACCTCGCGGCTGAACGGCGCGAATATGCGTCCCAAAAATTCACGGCTCATGCCTATTCCGTTGTCGCGCACGACAAACCGAAGCTTCACGTACTGATCTCCCGCGTGCGGCAGCTCCGTTATCATGAAGTCTATTCTGCCGTTTTCGGGCGTGTACTTTATCGCGTTCGACAGAAGGTTTATAAGTATCTGGTTAAGGCGCAGCTTGTCGCCCATGAGATACTCGGGCGTAACGCCGTCCACGCGCACGTTGAACTCCTGATTTTTCGCCTTCGCCTGCGGCAGAAGTATGATGCAAAGCTCCTCTATTATTTCCTTTAAACTGAATTTGTCAACGTTCAGCGACGTTTTTCCGCTCTCTATCTTGCTCATGTCAAGCACGTCGTTTATAAGGCTTAAAAGATGGTGGCTCGACGCGGTTATTTTGCGCGAATATTCCCGCACCTTTTCGGGATTGTCCGCCTCGTTTTCGAGCAGCACAGAAAATCCCACGATCGCGTTCATCGGCGTGCGTATGTCATGCGACATGTTGGAGAGGAAGTTACTCTTCGCCTCGTTCGCACTGCGCGCGGCGTTGAGCGCGTTCTGCAGCTGCTCATTCATATTTTTTTCCTGCGTGCGGTCGGACAGCACGAAAATGTACTTCCTCACGTCGCGTATATTCATGTGGTATACCGTCATTCTGTACCAGCGCCGCTCGCCGGTGCTTTGGTGCATGTACTCACATTCGAGGTTTATGTAACCGTTGAGCGGTATTTCCTTAAGGTCGCCGGCGGGAACGATTACGCTTCCGTTTACCGCGCACTTTTCCAGCACGCGTATATCCTTCCTCACCTCGTCAACCGGTATACCGATGAGCCGCTCGACGTTCGGGCTTATATAGTCAACGCCGTAGTTCGCGGCGTCGAGCATTATGAATATGTCGTCAACACTATTCGATAAAACATCGAACATGCGCTCGCGGTAACGAAGCTCGGTTATACTTTTCCGCGATTGGTTTTGTCCGCGTATAAGTATAAACGAAATGACAGCCGCGCCGATAAGCAGGAATATTATTCCCAAAACGTTCATCGTCGTCTGCTGTACCGACAAAAATCCCGCGCTTACCACGCTCTGCGGCACGACGCTCAAAAGTATAAAGTCCTGATAGCCGACCGGCTGATACAGTATGCAGTGGCTCACGCCGCCTATGCCACACTGCTTAAGTCCCGACACACCGTTTGACCAGTCGCCGCTCATTTTGTTAAGCTCGTCCTCGTTCAAATCGGACGCGGCTTTGAGATACGTGAGATAATTTCCGAACACGCTTCCGCCCGCCTGCGCTGACAGAAGTATGGTACCGTCCTTATGTATTACAAAACACGTGGACTCTCCCGAAAACGCGTCAACCTTGAGCGACGCGGCGAGATCCTCATTCGTGTAGCTTACGGCTATCGCGTCGTAAGCGAAGCCGTTGTATTCGCCGCTCGTATGCACTGTAAAGAGCGTTATGGCTCTGCCGTCGGGCAGCTTGCCGCTTGAAATTATCGGCTCGTCGGGCGCGGCAAGACCGCTCCAGGTGTCGTCCGTGGTAAAGCCGCCGACCGTTCCGTCAGCGGTCATGCAGGACTTGTTTTCCGACGAAAGAAAATAAAATTCCGAAAATTTCCAGTTCCTGCGGTTTTCGTTTATGCAGTCCGATACTGCATCGCTGTCCGAAACGGAGATATAATTGTCCAGACTTTTAAGCAGTCCGCGGTTACGCTCGGCAAACATGCCGAAAGAGCTGTTTACCTGACTGTAAATTTCTTCCAAATGGTCTGTGCTGTCGTTGTAAATGCGGCGTGACATGTAATTGAAATATACCACGCCTATTACAATAACGGCTATGCCCACGGCGCACATCAGAACCGGCAATAAAATTTTACCAAACCGTTTTTTCATAACATTCTCCAATGGTTTTCCATGTATAATCTACCTATTTTATTCTATCATACGCGCAGTGAAAAGTCAATCGGGATTAACGCGCAAGCAAAAAGGGCGCGGGTATTCCGCGCCCCGTTTAAGCCGTGTTTATTCGCCGACCTTGTACGATACTTCTCTGTACACCTTGCCGCACATTGTAAAATCGTGTATACCGCCGTCAATTTGCCTGTCGGAAAAATGACGCGTCCTGCCGCGGTACCAAAGCGTGCCGTCCGTTTTTATAATATAGAGCGCGCCGTCGTATATGTAATCGCGCACGTCCTCCGCGACCTTCGTCGGCGTTAAAACATTGCCGCCGTCGTTTTTGTCGATAACTCCCGCGTTGTTCGCACCCCACGCGTACAAGTCGCCGTTTTCCTTCAGAGCAAGCACGACCTCGGAGCCGACGCTGCACGAAACAAATCCGTCACCCATTTTAACTCCCGCGTCGTGCATGAATTTGCTGTAATCTATGCCGTTGTCCCGCGATTCGACAACGCCCTTCTCGCCGTTATAGCTTGTGCCGAGTACGTACACCGAACCGTCGTTTTTGATGTACGCCATCGTGAGACCGTTATTGCTCGACACATATGACACATCATCGGCGCACTTTACCGGTGCGGACAAATCCTCGCCGTCGATCCAGTTATAGCCGAGCGCCTGTTGTGAATTTGAGCGGTAAACCCACGCGCTGCCGTCGTTTTTGAGGTATATCACGTAGCTTTCGCCGTCGAACATTTTAACGTCCGTGTCAACGACGCGCGGCGCGTTTCCGTCGTGCATATCCTCATAAAGAATACCGTTTTCTATATACTTGTCGCTGTCCGTTTCGGACTCGGAAACAGCTACCGCATGAATGTAATCGGGACCGTAGGGAAGCGTGTACGATACGCCGTCCTCGGTCACAACGTTTGCGCCGTAATCGCCTGTAAAACGGTCAAATTTCGGCAGACCGTCCTCCGGCGCGATGTTGTAATCGCCGTCGGTAACGGTTGTATATTCGTATATGTCGGTGTTTTTAATGCCGTAGAGATAGCTGTCGTCCGTCTGCGCGCGGCACTCCGTTCCCGTTGCGCGCTCTGCGCTGTCGGAGTACATTTTGTCGTAGTCCAGCGTGGATATGCAGCAGTAAAGGGTGTCGGGGTTCATGTGGTAATCGCTGTACGAAACGCTGTAATTTACCTTCGTGTTTCCCTCGCCGCGGTCGATGTACGTTCCGAGACTGCTTCCGCGTATGACCTCATACGTTCCCTCGGTGCGGTAGATGCCGTCCTTTTCGCCGGCTGTGAAATGCGCGGTCGTCACGATATTATTCACTCTGTCCTCGTTTGCGCTCTTGTCGGTCATAACTCCGATACCGTCGGGCTTGCCGTCCTTTACCTGACCGTGATACGTCACGCCGTCGGAAAGTGTTAAATCCGTCATACCCTCCGCGACGCTCATCTCGTCGTCGAGCCGCTTCGATATAACGTCGATACCCGCGAGCCGTTTACCGTCGTCGTAATTTACGTACGCAACGCTTTCGAGGTCGCGGAACTTTACGAGCGTTTCGCCGTCGATGTTGCAGGCGTGGATCTCCGCGCCGTTCACGTATGTCTTTATGTCCGTGGAATACACGTCGTATAATTTTTGATTAAACGGTATGTCTGATTTTTTCGTGTTTATTTCCTCGGCGGACGGTATCGTTCTCGCCGCGTTGTCGTCGGGCGTGATTTTGAGCGTGCGTGCGTTTTCGTCCCACGCGACGTCAAAGCCGTAACCGCGCAGATCCTCCGCTTTTATGTATGTGCTGTCGGATATGTTGTATGATTTTATCGGGCAGCCGTCTATCAGCGCGCCGATGTCGGTCGTGTACACCGCGCCGATTATTTCTGCGCGTGCTGCTATTCCGCCGAATACGCACATTGCAGCCGCGGCGGTAACGAGCAGTTTTTTCATTGTGATGCACCTCTCTAAAGTTATAATGGGTTATAGTTATTGTAACATATGTTTGCGCGTTTGTAAATATGTTTTTGTAATTTGCGGGCGGATATTCGTTGCCCCTATGTAAACGGGACGTCGAGGGCGCCGTCCCCTACACCTGTAATTTTGAAATTGTGCGCCGTAGGGGCTGGCGCCCCCGACAGCCCGCGGGCGACCCTCGCGGTCGCCCGTATGAAAGCCTCCCCTGCTAGGGGAGGTGGCGCCGAAGGCGTCGGAGGGGTTTTGTTTGATATAAACCCCTCAGTCACACTTCGTGTGACAGCTCCCCTATTAGGGGAGCCTTGCGTTACCCCGCCGTATTTTATATATTTTTGTTGTAATTTTACTTTTTTTATGATAAGATATATAATGACGTAGAATTTTTTTGAGAGGCAAGGCTTATGCTGCACATTATAAAACATTTCCGCACGATAACGCGCCACAGGCACAAGGTAATATACCACTGCATGAAATGCGGTATATTCTGGCAGGGACTTCGGCACGATTTATCGAAATACTCGCCCACGGAATTTCTGCCGGGCGCGCGGTTCTACCTCGGCGACAGAAGTCCGACGGAGGCGGAGCGGCGCGAGTACGGCTACTCCATGGCGTGGATACACCACAAAGGACGCAACAAGCACCATTTTGAATACTGGACGGATTACAGCAACGCGACGCACCGTATGGAAGCCGTCGAAATGCCGCTTCGGTACGTTAAAGAGATGTTCTGCGACCGTGTCGCGGCGGGCAAAATATATCAGGGCGACAAGTACACCGACCACAACCCGATAGACTACTTCGAAAAGGGCAACGCGAAAAATCTCATGCACCCGAAAACAGCCGCTCTTTTGGAAAGCTGGCTGCGTATGCTTCTTGACGAGGGCGAGGAAAAAACCTTCGCGTACATAAAATCACTTAAGTAAAGGATATAAAAGCAAATGAAAAAGCTTAACCGACTTCTTTATTCAAACAAGCTGTTTGCGCTCATCATGCTGCTGCTTCAGGTTACAGCCTTTGTTTTCATGTATATATGGATTTCGGATTACTCAAACGTCCTTATCGGCTTCACGACTGTTTTCAGCGCTATTCTCATAATAATTGAAGTAAACCGTGAAAACGAGCCGACGTTTAAAATGACATGGGTAATGCTTATAGCGATCATACCCGTGTTCGGCGGGCTTTTGTATTTGTTTATGCGGATAAGAACGGTAGCGTGGAACATAAAGGACGATTACGACAATATATGCGAGGCAAACACGCTGTACCTCGAAAAGGACGCGGAGCTTGAAAAGCGTCTCGACGCGATGGACAGGCGCGAAAGCGATTTTGTGCGTTACCTTGAAAAGTACGGCGGCTCACCCGCTTACGGCGGCACAACGGCGCAGTATTATCCGTCGGGCAGACGGATGTTCGAGGATATGAAGCGCGAGCTTATGCGCGCGGAAAAATTTATATTCATGGAGTTTTTCATCATAAACACCGCAAGCCGTATGTGGTCGGAAATACTTGAAATACTCCGCGCAAAGGCAAGGCAGGGCGTTGAGGTAAGAGTCCTGTACGACGCTATGGGCTGCATCACGACAATGCCGCGCCACTACGATGAATACCTCGGACGGCTCGGAATACAGGCACGCATATTCTCGCCTATCGTGCCGCTCATCTCAACGCACCAAAACAACCGCGACCACCGCAAAATACTTGTCGTGGACGGCGAGTGCGCGTTTTCGGGCGGTATAAATCTCGCTGACGAATATATAGGCGAAAAGGTGCGGTTCGGTCACTGGAAGGACGCGGGCTTCATGCTGCGCGGCAGCGGAGTTGCGGGCTTTACCTCGATGTTCCTCGACATGTGGAACGTAAACAGCGACACGATCGAGGACGGCGGCAAATACATTCTTTCCTCGTCGGGCGTTGAAACCGAATCCGACGGATTTGTAGTGCCGTTTGCCGACACGCCGTTTGCCGATATGCAGACAGGAAAAAGAGCGTACCTTCACAACCTCGAAAGCGCGGCTGACTATGTGTATATAATGACGCCGTACCTCGTTATCGACAACGAAATGTACGAGAGCATGAAATACGCGGCACAGAGGGGAGTGGACGTTAAAATAATAATGCCCCACATTCCCGACAAAGCGTACGCGCTGTATCTGGCTCGGACGTATTACAAGGAGCTTTTGAGGGCGGGAATAGAAATTTACGAGTACACGCCCGGCTTCGTTCATTCAAAAATATCGGTAAGCGACGGACAGCGCGCGATAGTCGGCACGATCAACCACGATTACCGCAGCCTGTATCTGCACTACGAATGCGCGGCGTATATGATGAACGTTCCGGCGATTTTGGACGTCGAGCGCGATTTTAAGGACACGCTTGAAAAGTGCCAAAAAATAACAATCGAGGACATAAAGAAATTCAATATAATCACGCGGCTTATAGGTCACATTACGCGGCTTGTCGCGCCGCTGATTTAGAGGGTGTCAATTATGAAAAAAATTCTTATTGTCGTGGATATGCAGAACGATTTTATAAGCGGTTCGCTCGGCACGGACGAGGCAGCCGCCGTCGTCGGCGCGGCGGCGGAAAAAATCAAAAGCTTTGACGGTGATATTTTCGTCACGCTCGACACGCATTACGACAATTATCTCAAAACGAGCGAGGGCAGAATGTTACCCGTTAAGCACTGCATAAAAAACACCGAAGGGTGGCGGCTGAACGATGAAATAAAGTCGGCACTCGACGGCAAAAATTACGAAACGGTTGAAAAAAACACGTTCGGCTCGGTTCGTTTGCCGGAAATAATAAAGGAGCGGTATGACGCGGGTGAAATCGAAATTGAGCTTATAGGGCTTTGCACCGATATATGCGTCGTGTCAAACGCGCTAATATTAAAGGCAAGCTTCCCCGAAACGCCGATAAGCGTCGATCTGAGCTGTTGCGCCGGCGTGACGCGCGATCTTCACGGCGCCGCGGCGGCAACAATGCGAAGCTGTCAGATAAATATCAACGGAGGTAATCAAAATGACTGACTGGGAAAAGGTAAAAAACGACTGTGTGGAATGGGTACGCAAATTTTTTGAGGAGAACGGTAAGGGCTGCAACGCCGTTGTCGGAATATCGGGCGGCAAGGACAGCTCGGTAACGGCGGCGCTGTGCGCCGAGGCGCTCGGTAAGGACAGGGTTATAGGCGTGCTTATGCCGTGCGGCGAACAGAAGGATATTGACTCGGCGTACACGCTTGTGAACCACCTCGGAATAAAGCATTACGTGGTCAATATAAAGGACGCGGTTGACGGTTTGCTCGGCAGTATGCCGAAGGATATGGAAATTTCAAATCAGACGCGCGTGAACCTGCCTGCGAGAATAAGAATGGCGACGCTTTACGCCGTTTCGCAGAGCAATAACGGCAGAGTCGCGAACACGTGCAATCTCTCAGAGGATTGGGTCGGCTACTCCACGCGCTACGGCGACGCGGCGGGTGATTTTTCGCCGCTTGCGCATCTCACCGTCACGGAGGTTAGGACGATAGGCAATATTCTCGGTCTGCCCTCGTCGCTTGTGAATAAAGTTCCCACCGACGGTCTGAGCGGCAAAACAGACGAGGATAATCTCGGCTTCACCTACGCGGAGCTTGACAGGTATATCCGCACCGGCGAAATCGACGACGCGGATAAAAAGGCGCTTATTGACACAAAGCATAAAAATAATATGTTTAAGCTTCAGCTTATGCCGAGCTTCGAGCCGGAACTGTAAAAATACCGTTTAATTGGATTTTACCCGTTTGGCAAGGATTTGAAATCATAAAAATTCTTTATTGTATTTGCTCAAATCCTTGCTTAACGGGAACGCTTGTCTGAACAAATCAACAATTTCTTTATTTTCGCTCAATACCAAAGTCAACGAACTGTCCCACGGTACAATCTCAACGCTCGCGAGCGGGTGCTGCAGTGACAGTGGATTTTGCCAAAATCCTTTGTAACCGTCCGCGTAAGGCAGAGGATATTTCATAATCTCATCCATCGGAATATCTTTTTTAAATCCCGACAGCACCGCCCATATCCATAGAAAATCCTCTTTTTCAACGATTTGCGTCAGCTCGTCGCCGCTTATAAAGCAATATTCACGCAGCAGCTTCTGCGCTTCCTGCGAATACGGAAAACATTCGCAGTTTGTTATGAGCCAGTTGTATTCTTTTTGCTTGTTATTTATCGCGTTAAACACTTTTCGCATATACGTATAAAATTTTTCGCCTTCGTCCAATATCGCTCCGTATATTTTTTTCATGTTTTCCCTCCAAATTTAATAAAAATACTTACACAATGCTATTCTATCATATTGTATCACATTTCCGTTCCTCCGTCAATCACGCTTATGTCTGTCCCTCCGCCGTCCTCTGCCGAATTATGGAACATTCCGTATTAAAATGAGACAACATGGCGTGAAATGCTTTATTTATGACGTGAATGCAGATTGTTTTATCGTTAAAAGTATGGTAAAATAAAATTGGATTGTTATCGAAAAAATTGATAATAATTGAAAAAATAAAAAACTGATAATATTAAGGAGGAAAAAACATGAATTATGATATTTTCGGAGGACTGCTTCCGGCGGTGGAGATAACGCTTAACAAGGGCGAAAGCATTTACACGCAGTCGGGAGGCATGACGTGGATGACTGACGGAATAACTATGGAAACGAATACGAAGGGCGGATTTCTTAAGGGTATCGCGCGTTCATTTTCGGGCGATTCGATATTTATGGCGACATACACGGCGGATAATGACAATGTAAAGATAACCTTTGGTTCGGCGGCGCCGGGTGAAATAAGACCGCTTAATATTGACGCTTCGCACGAGTACATAGCGCAGAAGGGAGCGTTTTTATGCGCGGAAAACGGCGTAAATCTGAAATCTGTATTTACCAAATCCTTCGGCGCGGGTCTTGTCGGCGGCGAGGGCTTCATACTCCAGGAGCTGTCGGGAAACGGAACGGCGTTTCTGGAGCTTGACGGAAGTCTCAAGGAGATCGAGCTTGCGGCGGGAGAACGCATAAAGGTCGATTCCGGAAATCTTGCGTTTTTTGAAAAATCGGTTGAATATTCGGTTGAAACGGTAAAGGGTTTCAAGAATATACTGTTCGGCGGCGAAGGGCTGTTCCTTACCGTGCTTAAAGGTCCCGGTAAGGTATGGCTGCAAACGGTAAGCCTCGGCGAGCTTGCCTCAAAGCTCCGTAAGTATATCCCCACGAGCAATAATTAATTTGTGATCGGCTGCGATTAACTCTATGGAATACTATTTAGAAAGGAATGTACACATTATGAAACATCTCAAAAAAATTTTGTCGGCGGTAACGGTATGCGCCATGCTCGCACCATCAATACCGGTGTTTGCCGCGCCTTCGTCTGACAACGCGGCGCAGAGAGCGGCGGAAAGGCTCAACGCGAGTCAAAAATATTTCTACAATCCATCTTCGGGCATAAATCTCGCGTCGGAAAACGAGTATCCCGAAACGTTTGATTTGCGCGACGCGGATCTCGACGGAAGCGGAGTGAAAAAGAATTACGTCACACCCGTAAAGAATCAGGGATTTCTGGGTACTTGCTGGGGATTTGCGGCAACCGCCGCGGCGGAAACGAGTATTTTAACGGATCTCGGAGTGTCGTATGACGAATGGAACGAAAAAATGCCGTGGGAAATGGATCTATCCGAGCATCATCTCGCGTGGTTTGCGAATAACGCTCTTCCCGAGGATTTCGGCAGTCAGGGCGGAGAAGGAATATACTATACGGATCCCGACATAAGCAGCAGCGGAAGAATAGATATCGGCTGCGGCGGAACGACCGCCACGTCTATATACTCGGCGGGAATAGGCCCTATGTTGGAAGAGCAATTCCCCTACCGCGGCAAGGAAGCCACTATAGTATACAAAGATCCCGAAACGGGCAAAAATTATTTGCAGTATGCGGAAGGGTTTGAACCCTATTTATACAGTCCTTTTGACGATTGGAGCATTGACGATAAAGACCGCTTCGGACAGGTATATCCGCTCGAGGAAAGCTTCATGCTGCCGTGTCCGGCTCAATTCGAATACGACGAGACTGAGAAAAAATATAATTACGTCTATAATCAAGCGGGAACGGATGCGATAAAAGAGCAGCTCATGAAGGGACGCGCGGTACATATTAATTACGCCGCCGACACATCATCAGAGCCGGAGAAAAGCGAACACCACAATATCAATCCCGCTACATGGGCGCATTATACGCCGTTGAGTAATAAGGAGGACAGCGAAAAAGGAGAACATATGGATCACGCCGTCACGATAGTCGGCTGGGACGACAGCTTCTCAAAGGAAAACTTCTTCGATGAGCCTCCGGAAAACGGAGCGTGGATAGTAAAAAACAGCTGGGGCGGCGATGAGAGCGAATTTCCGAATAAAGGAGACTGGGGCGACCACGGATATTTCTATTTATCTTACTACGACCATACCTTAGAGACTCCGGAGGCTCTTGATTTTGACGTCACCCCCGACGAGGACGCAAGCGGCTCTTACCGCAGCTTTAAGTATGATTATATGCCCGTTTACAGCTCGTACACGAATAATGTCTTTAACGAACCGACATCAATGGCGAATACTTTTAAAAACGACGATGTGGATGTAACGGCAAAAACACTGACATTTTACACGGAGCTTCCGGGTACGGAAACCACATTCGAAATATATATGCTCAGCGATCAAAGCGCTTCTCCGACCGACGGAGAGCTTGTGGCGAGCGGCAAAAAAACGTACGAGTACGGCGGCTATCACCGTTTCGATTTGGAAGAACCTGTTTACATACCCGCAAACGCAAAATTTTCCGTTGTCGTGACCAACAGGACCGCCGACGGTCAATACGAGATTACAAGCCAGGAATATCCGTCCGAGCTTTATATGAGGTTATACGAGGCTGTAAACAATTCCGTGAGCAAATATGCGAAGGGCGTAGTGAACGAAGGCGAAAGTTTTATAAAAACCACGAATGAGAACAGTGGAGCTGAATGGGCAGACTGGGGCGAGACGATCGCGGCGGACAATGAAATAAGCAATGAATTTCTTGAAAATGTCGGATTTATGAACGCGCTCACAGAAACAGAAGCCGCTCTTGAAGCGTACAACAGAGTCGTCGAATACTATAATGCTCACCCCGAGGAGGTCGGCGAGGGAATCCCGGAGAACCTTGAAACGGCTTACAATCAATGGAAGCAAAAAAGTTCGGTACTTAACGCGATGGCGAGTGTGATCCTGAACGGCAATCCGGAAGCTTTGGCTTCCGAAGATGCGGCAAGCTTCAGCGACGCGGCTTTCTATGCGAGGGACAACTTCCCGATAACGGTTATCGCCGACGCTGTCAAAAGAGACCATATCCTCTATTACGACAGCGCGACGAGCAAGCTTTACACGAAGATGGACTATGACACAAAAGAGTTTTCCGAGCCTATAGACAGCTTCCCGGGCGCTATCTGCGAGGGAAACAAGCTGACGCTCACCTCGGAGTTCCAGTTTGTGACGACCGCGAAGGACGGACTGTTCATAGACGGCAACACGACGCTGTACATTCCCGAAGGCGAACACCCGTCGATAGTAAGCGCCGCCGACGGATTTAC
This sequence comes from uncultured Clostridia bacterium, assembly GCA_947626045.1. Taxonomy (GTDB): domain Bacteria; phylum Bacillota; class Clostridia; order UBA1381; family UBA1381; genus Hominilimicola. The sequence goes on from CANQQS010000074.1 coordinate 12,234, forward strand.
AGGCGACGATAAGCTGAACGAGTACACCGGAATATTTGCCGCCGACGGCAGCACGATAGATATAGATGGAGATTTAACCGTGAGATCGGGAACGGGCACTGACGCGTCGGGACGCGCTATTCTTTCGGACGGCAGCATCAAAATAACCGGAAACGGCTCTCTTACCGCGGTATGCGGAAACACAGAGCACGACGAGACAGCGGAACCCTATAGAGCGGACTCTATCGGAATATATGTATACGGTGATTTGGATATATCCGTTGCCGAAGCCCTTTTCATCGGCGGCAGCGCGCACGGAGAAAGCTTTGGTATAGTGACCGATCCGGAACACTGCGTGACTGTAGGCGACGGAGCTTCTGTTACGGCACAAAGCGGTGAAAACAGGGGTGAAGAAGAGTTTTACGATCAATTTGACAGCGTCGCGTGCGAGACGAGCTATCTCACAGTCAAGGACAATTCGACTTTTACCGCCTCGGCGACGGGAACAAACGAACATAACACCTTCGGATTGATCATGGCGTGCGGCGAAGCCTCAGGCGACAAAATTTATAACGGCGGCATTACGCTCAAAAATAACAGTACTCTCACAGTGAACGCCGACGGCTCCGACCGCAGCTTCGGTATGTCATACTATACAAACGCGTTTCTTCCCGTAGAAATGGACAGCAACTGTACGTTTATCGCTGAGGGAACAACGAAAGCGTCAGCCGCAAACCTTACCGGTGTTACGGCAACATCACAGGACGGCAAAATTCTGGCGTTTGCAAGGGGAACAGACAAACTGACAAACAGCTATGTTGACACGGACGGAAATATCGCGAAGCACGTCGAATTTAAAAACGCGGCGGACGTCGCGAGTGACGATATACTCTACTTCGACGGCGAAACCGGCATGCTGTATTCAAAATATGACTTCCACACCGGTGAAAAGTCCGACCCTGTCGAAGTACCCGGTGCTACATGCGAAGGAAACACATTGACGCTTACCTCGGAGTTCCGTTTTGTCACAACACACGAGGACGGATTGTATTTGAGCGCAGGCTCAACGCTTCACGTTCCCGAGGGCGAAGCTCCGTATATTCAAAGCGCCGCGAAAGGATTTACCAGAACCGATGCCAGCATTTGCGCGACGGGAATAGGCGTGGCAGGTGACTTGACGCTTGACATAGACGGCACGCTTACGGTAATCGCGGGCGACGCGGTAAACGCCGACAGCTTTGGCGTTGGCTGCGAAGGCAATCTTACAATAACGGGAAAAGGCACGCTCAACGCCTTCGGAGGAAATACCTCGTATGACGAATCGGTACAGGACGGTCAAACAAGCTC
>CANQQS010000075.1 GCA_947626045.1 uncultured Clostridia bacterium
AGAGATCCTCGACCTCCTCCGGCGTGAGGTCGTGTAAGCTTATCAAATCCTTCATAATATCCTTCTCCTTGTCTTTTTGGTATATCTATTTTAGCATATTCGCGTGAAATGTCAAGCCCGATCGGGCTTTCCGCAAGCGTACGGCATAAATTTACCGTTCGTTGTTGACAAACGGCGCGCAAGAGTGTAAAATGGAGTGAACCACTATATTGGTGGTAAAATACCACCAAAATGGTGGTAAAACTTACATGGGGAGAATGAAAATGGATATAGAGTTTCAGTCGCTGTTTCAGGTTCGTCTTGCGAACTACGACGACATTCCGGCAATAATGAGCATAACGCGCGAGGGCTTCGTGAAGTATCAGCAGATGACGGGCGTAAAGCGCCTTGCCGCGCTGGAGGAGTCGTACAACGACGTTAAAAAGGACATAGACACAAAGGTAGTGCTAATCGCGCTGTCGGACGGCGAGCCGGTGGGCAGCGTGCGAATAGAGATATTTCCCGACAAAACGGCGTATCTGTCGCGTTTCGCGGTGAAGGTTACGAGCCAGAACAACGGTATCGGCAAGTCAATTATGAACCTCGCCGACCGTATAATGATGAAAAAGGGCGTGACGCAGATAAGCCTGCACACTGACTCAAAGGCAACGCCGCTTATCCGCTTCTACTACGGACGCGGCTTTTACATCGACTCTACCGACAAGTCGCGCGGCTACACGCGCGCGCTGCTCGTCAAGGAGTACGCGAAAAAAGACTGCTAAGCAAAAATCCGACGGCAATGAACCGTCGGATATTTTTTTATAATCTTTCGCAGCGCGCGTATATACTTGAAATCTCCGCTATTTCCTTCGCGAGCTTTTTTGTCGCGGCGTTTTTGCTCATGCGCCACTTCCAGTTGTTGCCGAGCGTCGAGGGGATATTCATTCTCGCCTCCGAGCCGAGACCGAGCCAGTCCTGCATCTGGATTACAGCCGTGTCGCTTACGGACGCGAGCGCGGCGCGTATGAGCTTTTTTGGAATATCTTCGTCCTTTTCCGCGTCGATGTACTTTTTGCAGAATTCGATCGTGGCGCGGTCGAGGTCGCCGAGCCAGCCGAGTATCGTGTCGTTGTCGTGCGTGCCGATGTACACAACGCTGTTGTACGCGTACGTGTGCGGCAGGTAGTTGCTCGGCTCGCGCGGGTCGAACGCGAACTCCAGCACCTTCATGCCGGGGAAGCCGCTGTCACGGAGCAGTTTGTGTACGTCTTCGGTGAGGAAGCCCAGATCCTCCGCGATTATGGGAAGATTACCGCCAAGCTCACGCTTTACCGCGTCGAAAAGCTCCATACCGGGACCCTTGCGCCACTCGCCGTTTTCAGCCGTTTTGTCGCCGTAGGGAATGGCGTAGTAACCCTCAAAGCCGCGGAAATGGTCGATTCTCACTGTGTCGTAAAGCGTGAGCGCCCACTTTATGCGGTCGATCCACCAGTTATATCCCCATTGTCTGTGCGCGTCCCAGTTGTAGAGCGGATTGCCCCAAAGCTGACCGGTCGGCGAGAACGCGTCGGGCGGACAGCCCGCGACGGCGTTCGGCTCGCGGTTTTCGTCGAGGTCGAACAGGTCGGGGAACACCCACACGTCCGCGCTGTCGAGCGCGACGTATATCGGAATGTCGCCGATGATGCTGATACCGTTGTCGTTCGCGTACTTTTTGAGCGCCTTCCACTGCTCGAAGAACTTGAACTGTAAAAACTCCCAAAACATAACGTCGTCGCCGTGTTCCTGCGTGTACGCCCACAGCGCGCTGCCGTCGCGCATACGCAGTCCCTCATCCCATTCGAGCCACGGCTTGCCCTTGTACTTGTCCTTTATACTCATGAACATGGCGTAATTTGAGATCCACCTGTCGTTTTCGCGAAGGAAGTCGTCAAATCCCGCCATATCGCTCTTTTTGAAATTCTTAAACGCCTTTTTGAGAACCTTGAAGCGGTTTTTGTAGATTGTGGCGTAATCGACGTAATTTTTGTGACCGCCCCAGTCGAGACCGTCGTAATCGCTCTTTTTGAGCAGTCCCTCCTCGCGGAGAAGGTCGAGGTCGATAAAGTACGGGTTGCCCGCGTACGTCGAGAATGACTGATACGGCGAGTCACCGTAGCTTGTCGGACCAATCGGAAGTATCTGCCAGCAGTGCTGATGCGCTTCCTTAAGGAAATCGACGAACTTGTACGCCTCTTTTCCGAATGTGCCGATGCCGTAATCGGACGGCAGCGACGATATGTGCATAAGTATTCCGCTTTGTCTCATGTTAAAATCCCCCTTGCAGCAATCCCAAAATTTCATCGGGCTTTTCTATTATAAATTCCGCGCCCGCGTTTTCAAGCTCTTCGCGTCCGCGAAATCCCCAGAGCACGCCTACCGAGTGCATACCGGCGTTTTTCGCGGTCGCTATGTCGACCTTTGTGTCGCCGGGGAACAGACATTCCTCCGGCTTTACGTTAAGCTCCGCCGCTATTTCAAGCGCGGACGACGGATCGGGTTTTGTCGGCGCGCCGTCCTTAACGCCCTTTACAATATCGAAAACGCCCTTGCCGAAAATCGCGTCGATAACAAAATGCGCCACGTTGTCGGGTTTGTTCGAGCATACCGCCGTTTTGACGCCGCGCTCCTTGAGCGACGACAAGAGTTCGCGTATGCCGTCGTAAGCGTCGGTGTCGTAGAGAAAGTCCTTCTCGTAATTCTCGTCGTACAGCGAGCCGACCTTCTCAAACATCTCCGCGTTGTCCGCGCCGTTGGCGGCGAGTATGCGGTGAATGAGCTTGTCGCGCCCGTCGCCGACGTATAATTTGTAATCGGTCACCGATACGGGATTGAGTCCGTATGCGATCAGCGCGATGTTGCCGAAGTGCGCTATCGCGTTTATCGTGTTCGTCAGCGTGCCGTCCAAATCAAAAACACACGCTTTTATTTTATCCATATGTATCCCTCCGAATGTATTATGCAACGTACATTATATATGTATTTCGCCGTCGTGTCAAATGAAATGAGGGAAATTGTGATTTAGGAATATAAAACCCCTCCGACGCCTGCGGCGCCACCTCCCCTAGTAGGGGAGGCTCACGATATGCGGTGCACGCCGTATGGCTCCCCTATTAGGGGAGCTGTCACACGCAGTGTGACTGAGGGGTTTTAATGGGCGACCGCGAGGGTCGCCCCTACAACACGTTGATTTTTGTTATTTGATACGGATAAAATAAATTATGTATCCGTAGGGGCGACCCTTGCGGTCGCCCGCATTTACGACACATCGCAATATTGCGCTAAATCACAATTTACCACGCCTCCCATATGTAAAATTGCACAAAATTAAAGTATAAATTTCTGTAATTTTGTAAAAAATTTTATCACCAAAAATACAAAAAATGCTTGCAAACATTGACGTATTCATGTATAATTGGTATGTTGTGACTTTTGCGTAAATCATAAAAAGCCGGATTTACGCAATGGACTGATACGCGATGAAACGGGAGGTTGCGGCTGAAGAGCCTTTGAAAAAGGCTTGACGGAGCCGGTTTTTCCGCGGAGCGAGTCCGATTCATGAAACCGGGCGGCAGTTAAGTAAATCACATTTGTTCCGCGGCACGCGATGCGCGTTTGCGCGAGTTGCCTTTGTGCGCCGTGAGAGCAGAAGTGTGTGAAAATTGACGAGCTATGCCCGAAAAGCGGCGTTTCACAGCCGTGTGCGCTAAGTTAGGCGCGTTTCGGGTTTTATTTAAAGGGTGACGCGAAACACCCGGCAGTGTGTGCAATTTTCGTAAGAGAACATCGGCGTTCTCGGGCTGTCGTGCAGTACAACACAAAAAATTATAGGAGGTAAAAGCAATGGCAGCAAACCAGAAAATCAGAATTAAGCTTAAGGCTTATGACCACGTAGTTCTCGACCAGAGCGCGGAGAAAATCGTTGAAATCGCGAAGAGAACGGGCGCGAAGGTATCGGGCCCCATTCCTCTGCCTACGGACAAGGAAGTTATCACAATCCTGAGAGCGGTTCATATGTACAAGGATTCCCGTGAGCAGTTCGAAAGAAGAACTCACAAAAGACTGATTGATATAGTAGTTCCGGGCGCTAAGACCATGGAATCGCTTATCAAAATAGATTTACCCGCCGGCGTTGACATCGACGTAATTCAGAAGTAATAACAGCCGAGGGTAAGCAAAAACCTATATCGCAGTAGCCAAAGGCTATGATGCGGGTCAAGTTCGTACCGGCTTTTGTACGAACCAATAACTGATAAGGAGGAAAAAACATGAAGAAAGCAATTTTAGGCACAAAAATCGGCATGACGCAGATTTTTGGCGAGGGCGGCATAGTAATCCCCGTAACCGTAATACTTGCGGGTCCGTGCACGGTTGTCCAGAAAAAGACAGTCGAGTCGGACGGATACGACGCCGTTCAGGTCGGCTTCGGCGACGTTAAGGAAAAGCATCTTAATAAGCCGCTGCTCGGTCATTTCAAGAAGGCGGATACCGCGAACAAAAAGTATCTGCGCGAGTTCAGACTCGAGGACATTTCGGAGCTTAATGTGGGCGACGAAATAAAGGCGGATATATTCGCAGCCGGAGACAAGGTTGACGTAAGCGGTATTTCAAAGGGTAAAGGCTTTGCCGGCCCGATGAAGCACGGACTTCACAGAGGACCTATGACTCACGGTTCAAAGAGTAAGAGAGTTTCCGGTTCAATGGGTATGTGCTCGAACCCAGGACGCGTGTTCAAGGGTAAGGTACTGCCGGGTCATATGGGTTCGGAAAAGGTTACAATCCAAAACCTTGAGGTTGTTAAAATCGACGCTGACGAGAACCTCATATTGGTAAAGGGAGCGATCCCCGGCGCAAAGGGCGGACTTGTTACCGTCAGAAACAGCGTAAAGGCATAATCAAGGATATTTGGAAGGAGGAAAAGCATAATGGCTACACTGGCTTTATATAACATGGAAGGCAAAAAGACAGGCTCGTTTGAGGCATCGGACGCCGTCTTTGCTGCCGAAGTGAATGAATCGGTGCTGCATGACGTAGTTGTAAACTACCTTGCAAACCAAAGACAGGGTACGCAGAGTACCAAGACGCGCACGGAAGTACGCGGCGGCGGCAGAAAGCCCTGGAGACAGAAGGGTACGGGCCGCGCAAGACAGGGAAGCATACGCGCTCCCCAGTGGACGGGCGGCGGCATTGCGCTGGGCCCCAAGCCGAGAAGCTACCGCTACAGCCTTAACAAGAAGGTAAAGAGAATAGCATTAAAGAGCGCTCTTTCGGCGAAGTACGCCGATTACAAGGTATACGTAATCGAGGACATGAAGCTCGACGAAATCAAGACCGCGAAGATTGCAAATCTTCTGAAGGGTCTTGAGATAGACACAAAGGCGCTCATCGTTACGGCGGCATCGGATCCCGTAATCTACAAGTCGGCGAGAAACATCAAGGGCGTTACGCCGACACACGTTGAAACACTCAACACCTATGACGTTTTAAATCACGACGCGTTCATCATCTCGAAGGACGCCGTTGCGAAGATTGAGGAGGTGCTTGCATAATGAACGCATACGATATTCTTCAAAAGCCCGTTATCTCGGAGCGCAGCATGGATAAGCACTACGACAGAGAGGGTAACGAGATAAAGAAGTACACCTTCCGTGTTCCCAAGACGGTAAACAAGGTTGAAATCAAAAAGGCTGTCGAGGAGGTATTCCCCGGAGTTAAGGTTGCGAAGGTAAACACCATGAACGTTCTCGGTAAGGTTAAGAGAATGGGACGCTACGAGGGCAGACGCGCCTCGTGGAAAAAGGCAATCGTAACGCTTACGGACGACAGTAAGGAAATCGAGTTTTTTGAGATTTAACATGATAAACGGATAAGGAGAGGTAAAAAATGGCACTTAAAAAGTATAAGCCGACTTCACCTGCCAGAAGATATATGACCGTTTCGGATTTTGCCGAGGTCACGAAGAAGTTTCCCGAGCGTTCGCTCCTCGCGAAGAAGGATAAGCACGCAGGCAGAAACTCTTACGGCAGAATTACCGTTCGTCACAGAGGCGGCGGCAACAGAAGAAAGTACAGAATTATAGACTTCAAGAGAAATAAGGACGGCATGCCCGCTACCGTAATCGGCGTCGAGTATGATCCGAACAGAAGCGCGAACATCGCTCTCATTCAGTATGAGGACGGCGAAAAGGCGTACATCATCGCTCCGATAGGTCTTACGGACGGCAGCGTCGTAGTATCGGGCGAGGGCGCGGATATTAAGCCGGGCAACGCGCTGTTCTTAAAGGATATTCCCGTCGGTACGCTCATCCACAACGTTGAGCTTTACCCGGGCAAGGGCGCGCAGCTCGTAAGAAGCGCGGGCGTAAGCGCACAGCTTATGGCTAAGGAAGGCAAGTACGCACAGGTTAAGCTCCCTTCGGGCGAGGTTAGAATGGTAAGACTTGACTGCAAAGCCACAATCGGTATTATAGGAAACCAGGAACACAGCAACATGTCCATCGGTAAGGCGGGCAGAAAGCGTCACATGGGCTGGAGACCGACCGTTCGAGGCGTTGTCATGAACCCGAACGACCACCCGCACGGCGGTGGTGAAGGTAAGTCGCCTATCGGCCGTCCGTCGCCTGTTACCCCGTGGGGTAAGCCGGCACTCGGTCTTAAGACGAGAAAGAATTCCAGAACCGATAAGTTCATCGTTCGCTCACGCGACGGTAAGTAATAAATAAGAAAGAATTTGAAAGGAGGAAGATTTAATGGGCAGATCACTTAAAAAGGGCCCCTTCGTTGAAGAGCGTCTTATGAGCAGAATTGAGGCTATGAACGCGGCAAACGAAAAGAAGGTCGTTAAAACATGGTCGAGAGCTTCCACAATTTTCCCTGAAATGGTTGGTCACACAATCGCGGTGCATGACGGCAGAAAGCACGTCCCCGTATATATCAGCGAGGATATGGTAGGTCACAGACTCGGCGAGTTCGCCCCGACAAGGACTTATAAAGGACATGCGGGAGCTAAGACAAGCAAATAATTTTGACACGCCGGTTGATATGAGACCGTAATTTAATTAGGAAAACAGGGAATTAATCCCGTTACAATTATTGCAAAAAGGAGGAATCCACACATGGAAGCACGCGCAATCTTAAGATATGCTCGTATTTCACCGAGAAAGGTGAAGATAGTGCTTGATCTGATAAGAAACAAGCCCGTTCCCGTTGCCAAGGGTATTTTGCACAACACCCCGAAGGCCGCAAGCGAGCTTTTACTGAAGCTTCTCGCGTCGGCAGAGGCTAACGCCGAGAACAATCATGATATGGATAAAGACAAGCTGTACGTCGCCGAGTGTTTCGCGACGCAGGGTCCTACTTTAAAGAGAATACAGCCCCACGCACAGGGCAGAGCGTTTAAGATTTTAAAGAGAACCAGCCATATCACCTTAGTATTGAAGGAACAGGAAAACTAATCGAGAAGGAGGTTCATTCATGGGACAGAAGGTAAATCCCCACGGCTTGAGAGTCGGAGTCATTAAGGACTGGGATTCCAAATGGATTGCCGGCAAGAAGGATTTCGGCGACCAGTTGGTTGAGGACTATAAAATAAGAAAGTATGTCAAGAAGGCTTGCTATGACGCGGGCGTTGCGAAGATAGGCATAGAGAGAAAGCAGAACAGAGTATTCATCACTATCCACGCGGCGAAGCCGGGTATCATAATCGGACGCGGCGGCGCGGAGATTGACAAGCTTAAGGCACAGATTGAGAAACTTGTAAAGAAGACGGTAAACGTAAACATCATGGAGGTTAAGACTCCCGATACAAACGCACAGCTCGTTGCGGAGAACATCGCGGCGCAGCTCGAGAGACGTATCTCGTTCAGACGTGCTATGAAGCAGGTTATGGGCAGAGCTATGAGACTTGGCGTTAAGGGTATCAAGACGGCGGTTGCCGGTCGTGTAGGCGGCGCGGAAATCGCGAGAACAGAGCAGTATCATGAGGGTACAATCCCCCTGCAAACCTTGAGAGCCGATATAGACTACGGCTTCGCGGAGGCGCACACCACATACGGTATCCTCGGCGTAAAGGTATGGATATACAAGGGTGAGATCCTCAATGTAGCCGACGGCAGAAGAAAGGAAGCCGAAGCGCAGGCTAAGGCTGCCGAGAATTCGAGACGCGGAGACCGCAGACGCGGAAACCGTGAGGATCGCGGCGACAGAAGACCGAAGGGAGGCAGAGCATAATGTTATTGCCTAAGAGAGTAAAGTACAGAAGAGTTATGCGCGGCAGAATGAAGGGTAAGGCAACACGCGGCAACGTGGTAACATACGGACAGTATGGCCTTCAGGCATTGGAGCCGGCATGGATCACTTCAAGACAGATAGAAGCAGCCCGTATCGCCATGACGAGATATACGCGCAGAGGCGGTCAGGTATGGATAAAGATATTCCCCGACAAGCCTGTAACGAGAAAGCCCGCCGAAACCCGAATGGGTTCAGGTAAGGGTTCACCCGAATACTGGGTATCCGTAGTAAAGCCCGGCAGAGTTCTGTTCGAGATGGCAGGCGTAAGCGAGGAAGTTGCAAGAGAGGCTATGCGTCTCGCTATGCACAAGCTTCCTATCAAGTGTAAGTTTGTGACGAAACAGGCGGAGGATGGTGAATAAGAATGAAAGTAAATGAGCTTAGAGATTTATCAACGGCTGAACTTGAAGAAAAATTGGCTGACAGCAAGCAGGAGCTTTTCAATCTGAGATTTCAGCACGCTATCAACCAGCTCGACAATCCCAAGAGGATAGGCGAGGTAAAAAAGACTATCGCTCGTATTTTGACCATCATTCATGAAAGAGAATTGCAGGGTATCGAGCTGTAATAAGAGCAGATAGAACATTTGATATTGAAATTGTGCGGAAGGAGGCACTTATCTGTGGAAGAAAGAAACAGCCGTAAGGTTAAAATCGGTAAGGTTATAAGCAACAAGATGGATAAGACAATAGTTGTTGCTATTGAAGAGAATAAAAAGCATCCGCTTTATGGCAAGGTTGTAAAAAGCACCTATAAGCTTAAGGCGCATGACGAGGAGAATACATGCTCCGTCGGCGACAAGGTAAAGGTTATGGAGACAAGACCTTTATCGAAGGATAAAAGATGGAGATTGGTCGAAATCGTTGAAAAGGTAAAGTAATTTTTCAACTGTTATACTATCGGACAGCGATAGAGGAGGTAAAAACATGATTCAACAACAAACACTTTTGAAGGTGGCTGACAACACAGGCGCCAAGGAAGTTATGTGTATCAGAGTTATGGGCGGCAGCAGAAAGAGATACGCCGCTGTCGGCGATGAGATAATCTGCTCGGTCAAGAAGGCTGCGCCGGGCGGCGTCGTAAAGAAGGGCGACGTTGTAAAGGCGGTTGTCGTAAGAAGCGTAAACGCTTCAAAGAGACCGGACGGCTCGTACATTCGTTTTGACGAGAACGCCGCGGTTATCGTAAGAGACGACAAAAACCCGAGAGGTACACGTATCTTCGGCCCCGTTGCAAGAGAGTTAAGAGATAAAGAGTACATGAAGATATTATCATTGGCTCCGGAAGTTCTTTAATTGTAAGGAGGATAATTGATACTATGAAGAAGATGCACGTAAAAAGAGGCGATATTGTACAGGTTATCGCCGGTAAGGATAAGGGACGCGAAGGCAAGATAATCGAAGCTATTCCCGCAAAGAACAAGGTAATCGTCGAGGGTATCGCGGTAGCGAAGAGACACCAGAAGGCGAGAGTTCAGGGCCAGGAAAGCGGTATTATCCACAAGGAAATGCCCATTGACGCTTCAAACGTTATGAGAGTATGTCCCAAGTGCGGCAAGGCTGCGAGAACAGGCGTTAGAATTCTTGCTGACGGCGGTAAGGTCAGATACTGCAAGAAGTGCGACGCTGAGCTCAACGACTGATTATAAGAGAGGAGGAAAATTCTAATTATGAGTAGAATGCAGGATAAATACACTAAGGAAATCGCTCCGGCTCTTATGGAGAAGTTTGGTTACAAAAGCGTAATGCAGATACCAAAGCTCAACAAAATTGTAATAAATATCGGTATGGGCGAGGCTAAGGACAACCCCAAAGCCATCGAAGCCGCAACAAACGACCTCGCGGCAATCACGGGTCAGAAGCCGATAGTTACAAAGGCTAAGAAGTCGGTCGCAAACTTTAAACTGAGAGAGGGCATGAACATCGGCGTCAAGGTAACGCTGAGATCCGATAAAATGTACGAGTTCCTCGACAGATTTTTCAATGTCGCTCTCCCCAGAGTTCGTGACTTTAGAGGCATTAACCCCAACAGTTTCGACGGCAGAGGCAACTACAGCGTGGGCGTTAGAGAACAGCTTATATTCCCTGAGATTGACTACGATAAGATTGACAAGATCAGAGGTATGGATATAAACATTGTTACAACCGCAAAGACGGACGAGGAAGCGAGAGAGCTTCTTAAGCTTTTCGGCGCACCGTTCCGTTCATAATTAAAGGGGAGGAAAGACAATGGCAAGAAAAGCTATGATATTAAAGCAGCAGAAAAAGCCGAAGTATTCGACACAGGCTTATACGAGATGTAAGATTTGCGGCCGTCCGCACGCTTACCTTCGTAAGTTCGGCATTTGCCGTATCTGCTTCAGAGAGCTTGCGTACAAGGGTCAAATTCCCGGCGTAAGAAAGGCAAGCTGGTAAAGATAAGTATTACAGAACTCCGTTCGCGCGGAAAGCTGTAACAGGTTAAGGAGGTAAATATAATGCAGATTACTGATCCCATTGCAGATTTGCTTACAAGAATCAGAAATGCAAACTCGTCAAGACACGAAAGCGTTGACGTTCCCGCTTCGAACATGAAGAAGGCTATAACGCAGATACTTCTCGACGAGGGTTATATAAAGGACTTTCAGGTAATTGAGGACGGCAAGCAGGGCGTTATCAGAATTACATTGAAGTACAGCCCCAACAAGGAAAAGGTTATAAGCGGTATAAAGAGAGTTTCAAAGCCCGGTCTTAGAATTTACGCCGGCGCCGCGGAGCTTCCGAGAGTATTGAAGGGTCTCGGTATCGCGATAATCTCCACATCGAAGGGCATTATGACAGACAAGGAAGCGAGAAAGCAAAATATTGGAGGAGAGGTTCTCGCGTTTGTTTGGTAATAAGGAAGAATTTTTAATAATTCAGCCTGATTTTCCGTCTCTCGGCGTTAAAGCCGCTCGCCGTACGCGAGTACTGTCTTCGCGGCTTTGCCTTGACAGACGAAAAATCAAATCTGAATTCTAAAAATTCACGCCGAGTTTTTAAAAGAAACTAAAGTAACTGAAAACTTACAAAGTTAAGAAAATTTAAGTTAGGAGGACAATTTAATGTCAAGAATAGGTAGACTGCCTATCACCGTTCCTGCCGGAGTTGAGGTAAAGATCGGTGAGAACAACGAGATAACGGTTAAGGGCAAGAACGGCACTCTCACGAGAACGCTCCACCCCGACATGATCGTTAAAAACGAAGGCGGCGTAATAACCGTCGAGCGTCCGTCGGAGGACAAAACACACAAGGCTTTGCACGGTCTTACGAGAACGCTTATAAACAACATGGTTGTTGGCGTGACCGAGGGCTGGACGAAGGAGCTTGAAATCAACGGTGTAGGTTACAGAGCGGCTATGCAGGGCAAAGCGCTCAATTTGAGCCTCGGCTACTCGCACCCCGTAATTTACGAGGCAAAAGAGGGAATAACGATAGAGGTTCCCGCCCCCAACAGAATTATCGTTAAGGGCGCGAACAAAGAGGACGTCGGCGCGACCGCCGCGAAGATACGCGAGTTCAGACAGCCCGAACCGTACAAGGGCAAGGGTATCAAGTACCTGAACGAGCATATCAGACGCAAGGAAGGCAAGACCGGCGCCAAGAAGAAATAATTGAAAGGAGTGTGTTCTTAAATGATTAAAATGGTAGATAAGAAAACGGCAAGAGTACGTCGTCATCAGAGAGTTAGAAAGAACATCTCCGGAACGGCGGAAAGACCCCGTCTTAACGTATTCAGAAGTGCTAAGCACATATACGCGCAGGTGATTGACGATACAAAGGGCGTAACGCTCGTGGCTGCGTCAAGCATGGACAAGGATTTTAACGGATACGGCGGCAACATCGACGGCGCCAAGGAAGTAGGCAAGAAGATTGCCGAAAAGGCGCTTGCGGCGGGCATTAAAGCGGTTGTATTCGACAGAGGCGGATATGTATATCACGGCAGAGTTGCCGCTCTTGCGGAAGGCGCAAGAGAGGGCGGCTTGGAATTCTAAGAAGGAGGTCAAATTAAGTGGCTGAAATATTTGATACTGAAGCTGTAGAGCTTGAAGAAAATGTTGTAGCTTTGAACCGTGTTGCAAAGACAGTTAAGGGCGGACGCACAATGAGATTTACCGCGCTTGTCGTTGTCGGCGACAGAAACGGTCACGTAGGCTACGGACAAGGTAAGGCTGCCGAAATTCCCGACGCTATAAGAAAGGGAATAGACAGCGCAAAGAAGAATATGATAACTGTTCCTCTGGTAGGTACGACAATACCTCACGAGGTTATAGGTATACAAGGCGCGGGCAAGGTTCTCTTAAAGCCTGCTTCACAGGGTACCGGAGTTATCGCGGGCGGTGCGGCGCGTGCCGTACTGGAGCTTGCGGGTATTAAGGACATCCGCGCAAAGAGCTTACGCTCGAACAACAAGAGAAACGTAGTAAGCGCTACGATGCAGGGACTCGCCGAGCTTAAGGAGCTTAATGAGGTTGCGAGACTTCGCGGCAAGAGTCCCGAGGAAATCAGAGGTTAAGGAGGGCTCGCATAATGGCTAAGCTTAAGATTACGTTAGTCAGAAGCACAATCGGCAGAAAAAAGGATCAGATTGCGACGGTTGAGGCTCTCGGACTTAAGAAGATAAGAAGTGTTGTTGAACATAACGACACGCCTCAGATAAGAGGTATGGTAAACAAGGTTTCGCACCTTGTAACAGTTGAAGAAGTTTAATACAAGGAGGTGCGGCAATAATGAACTTAAACGAACTGAAGCCGGCTGAAGGCTCAAAGTTCGCTCCCAAAAGAGTGGGCAGAGGCATCGGAAGCGGCACAGGCAAGACTTCGGGTAAGGGTCACAAGGGTCAGAACGCCAGAAGCGGCGGCGGTGTAAGACCGGGCTTTGAAGGCGGACAGATGCCCCTTTACAGAAGACTCCCGAAGCGCGGCTTTAAGAATATATTTGCTAAGCAGTATGTAGCCGTAAACGTCGAGGAGCTCAACAAGCTTGACGACGGTACGGAGGTAACGGCTGAGGTACTCAAGGAAAACGGTATCATCAGCAAGACTCTCGACGGCGTTAAAATCCTCGGCAGAGGCGAGCTCACAAAGAAGCTTAACGTTAAGGTAGCAAAGATGAGCGCGTCAGCGAAGGAAAAAATAGAAAAGGCGGGCGGAAAGGCAGAGGTGATGTAAGGTGCTGCAGACACTTAGAAACGCATGGAAAATCCCTGACTTAAGACGCAGAAT
>CANQQS010000076.1 GCA_947626045.1 uncultured Clostridia bacterium
CGCTTTCCGTCTTTACGGGAACGGGTTTTTCAGCCGTTTTCGGCTTCGGTGCGGGCGGTTTGTCCGCGCCGATGTTTTTCGCAACCTGTGCCACGAGTTCTTCTATTGTTTTCATCGTGAGCCTCCCGTTACGAATTTTACTTGTTCATCTGCTCCAGTACCTTTTTGGTAACCTCCGCGACTATTCCCTCTATGTCCTTGTTCGCGGGTGTCGGGCATACCTGACTGGGGAGCGGCTGGAAGCCGTGATAAGCAGCCGACGACTCAACGCCGTACTTCTCGTTTGCTTCCGTCGGCGACATCGCACATGTGTCGTCTCCCGCGTAGCAGCCGGGGCAGAGCTTTTCCATCGGGTGCTTGCCCGGTACGCCGAACTGCTTTCTGAGCTCAACGAGCTTCTTGACCTCGCCGCAGGGGATTTCCTGCTCGCCGCCGAGCATTCTCGCGTGGAAGAGGAGCTTTGCGTAAAACTCCGTCGACTCCATTCTGAAGAACGCCGTGTTGAGGTCGCAGCCGAATGACAGTGCGCCGTGGTTCGCGAGAAGAATTGCGTCGTAATCCTGGAGATATGGCTCGAGCGACTCGGGAATTTCCATCGTGGACGGCGTGCCGTACTGCGCGATGGGAACAGCGCCGAGGAATATAATAGCCTCCGGCATGATAAGCTTGTCCAGCGGAATACCCGCGATAGCGAACGACGTCGCAATCGGGGGATGTGCGTGAACGACAGCCTTAACATCCGGTCTCGACTGGTACACCTTAAGGTGCATCTTGAACTCCGACGAAGGCTTCCACGGACCGTTCGACTCCTTTAAGTTGCCCTGTCCGTCAACCTTACAAATCATGTCGGGCGTCATAAAGCCCTTCGATACGCCGGTCGGCGTTACGTAATAGGTGTCGGGATCTATCTGTACGGAGAAGTTACCGTCGTTCGCGGCAACGAAACCGTCGTTGTAAATCCTTCTGCCGATTTCGCAAAGTTCTTTTTTGATTTCGTAATCGGATTTGAACATGTTTCTTTCCTCTTTTCTTTGTTTTTCTTGGTTTTATTTTGTTTTGTCTTTATTATACACTATGCCAGCCTAATTGTAAAGACTCTTTACGTCTGTTTTTCACATTTTTTCCGACATTCGCAAAGCCGAACCTTAAAAAAAGCTGTATAGCAGTATTTTACCACAATATATTGGTCTTTTCAAGTGTTTTTATAAACATTTTGCACAAAATAATGTATATTTTTTACGGGAGTAATGTTTCACAAAATTTTAATTCCGTTTTTGTGGATTTTGCCGACAGCGGCAGCGTTTTTACCGAAAAATGGCTTTAATATGCGGAAAAATCAATAAAAAGTTGCTTTTTTGCTCGATATGTGGTAAAATAACATGAACAAGAAAAACGGAGAGTGATAGAGAATGGATCTGCTCATATTTGATAAGATAGAAAACGACAGCTGCATACAGGCGATTTTGAATAAGGACAACGTGGGTGTGCTGCGCGGCGTGATAAAATTCTGCGAGACGGAGGGCGTCACGTCAAACGCGATAAAGGAGTACGTCGCGTCGCTTTTGGCGAACGATGACAACGTGCTTTCCGACCTCGCGAAGTCGGGCAAAAAAATAGGCGAGGATCTGTATAAGCTCGCGTCGCTCGACATACAGGAGATATACAACAAGCTGTTTTCGATACAGATAAAGTACGCGCCGTCGGACAACGACACCGGCTTCTACGAGGGTTACATACAATCCATGCGCGCGATAACGGAGTCGAAGAACGCAAAGGAGCTTCTTGACGCGCTTATCACGCATTACAGGACGCTCGGCTGCGGCACGCTCGCGAAGTACGCGGCGTTTAAGTACGACGGCTCTTTAGAGGGCGTAACGGAAACGGACAGCATAACGTTTGACGACCTCATAGGCATAGAATATCAGAAAAAGACGCTCATAGACAACACGCGCGCATTCCTCGACGGCAAGAGCGCAAACAACGTGCTGCTGTTCGGCGACAGGGGAAGCGGTAAATCATCGTCGGTAAAGGCGCTTTTAAATATGTTCGCGGACAAGGGGCTTAGGGTCGTGGAGGTGCCGAAGCACCGCATAAGCGACATACCGAAGCTGTCAAAGCTGCTTTCGCAAAGCCCGAACAAGTACATAATATTCCTCGACGATCTCACGTTCGAGTCGCACGAGACGGAGTACCGCGCGCTTAAGATTGCGATGGAGGGTCAGCTTCAGGCAAACCCGTCAAACGTGCTGATATACGCCACGTCGAACCGCCGCCACCTCATACGCGAAACGTGGGCAGACCGCGAAGGCGGCGAAGTACATAAAAACGACCAGATGCAGGAAACTCTGTCGCTTTCGGAGCGTTTCGGCATAAGCCTTGTATTCTCGCTTCCGAGCCAAAAGGAATATCTCAACATTGTTTCCGAAATGCTCAAAAAGCGCGGAAAAAAGATGACAGCCGACACCGAAAAGGAAGCTATAGTGTGGGCGATGAACTACGGAGGAAGAAGCGCGCGCTGCGCGAAACAGTTTGTAACATCTTATATAGCCGGTCATAAGGAAAAAGGAGAAGATTAAAATGAAAAAAAGACTGTTATCGCTCGCGCTTGCGGCTGTGACGGCTCTCGGAATATCGGCGTTCGCCGAAAGCGCGGCGGTAAAGGACATTGGTAACGACAGAGCGGTGCTTATCTGCTACGACGGCGGCAGGCTCGTTTACAGCTCGCTGCTCAAATCGGAAAACGGAGCGTTCAACGCCGACATTCCCGACGAGTATAAGGATACGGACAAAAAGTTATATTATGTCGGCTCGAATACGATCGCCGATTTTGACGATGCGGAAAAGGTAACGCCCGAGGAAACGGCAGCGCCCTCGGTAAGTCCGTCGCCGGAACCGACGGCTGCGCCCGAACCGTCGCCGTCTCCTACATCAAAGCCTACAGCAGCACCCGAAGCGGAAACGCCGTATGAAAAGGCTGCCGACGGAGTATTCGCGTCCGCGCTCGTAACGGACGTATCAAGAAGCATAAACGGCGACGGTGAGGAAATTACCTCGCTTACGGTATACTATCAGGGAAAAGAGGTCGTGCTGCCGGTGGAGGACGACGTTACAATCTCCACCGCGCCGAAGGCTCACGCCGATTTAAAGGGACAAACCGCTGACAGCCTCAAAAAGGGCGACGTGATATGCACTTCGGCGAACATCGCGGGAACGAGAATTAAAACGCTCGATCTCATCATGCGTCCGATGAAGGAGGATATTGTCACAAGCAATTCCAACTACGGAGATAATTTTGAGGACTTGTTCGTTTCCGGCTCGCTCGTGGCGAATAAATGGCAGTACGAAAAGTACGGCGCGAAGCTGTCAAAGGCGAAGTACAGCTACGCGTTCGGAATTGTCGGCACTGCGGACGACAGGGTTCTGACGCTTCTCAATAACAGCGGCGGACGCTACAGGGCTATGGAAATAGACCTTGACAAAAACACCTACGTTTATTCCTGCGACACGAGCGGCAGGGATTACGAATTTTACCTCGGCGGCATATACGACATAGAAACAACACTTCCCTCGTCGCTTTTGAGGGACAGAATCACTCTCGACGACAGCTACAGCTACAATTACGCGCTTGTGAGAATGGTCGAGGGTACGGCTACGGACATCATTACGTTTAACAATTATAATTATTAAGTACGGAGGAAACGGTTATACAAACGAGAAAGGACGAATATCCGATGAAAAAGATGATAACGGCGGTATGCGCGGCGTTAATTCTTATCATGACAGCGTCCGCCGCCTACGCGGATTACGACATTTCGGTAAGAATGGACGGCATCACCGCAGACGATTCACAGTACGTGCAGTTCGGAGATATTAAGCCTGTGCAGCTTGACAGCCGCACGCTCGTTCCCGCAAGAGCAATGGCGGAAGCCGCGGGCATGGAGGTCACGTGGGATCAGCCCACACAGACGGCGATACTGCTTCTCAAAATAGGACTGTACTCGGAAAAACCGATAGAGAGGTACGCCGCGAAGGCAATTTCGATGGTAAACCCGCCGACGCCCGGACTTGTGCCGGTGGATATTACGGCGGCGATCAAGCTCGGTTCTTCAACGGCGGTAATACGCTACAATTTCCGCGACAGCGAAGGCGATTACATAGCCGTGGGCTGCGAGTATGAAATGGTATCGAAAACAATACTCATTGACGACGGCACTCTCATGCTTCCGATAAGAGACTCTATGGAAATATTCGGTTTGACCGTCGGCTGGAACCAGGACGAAATGTGCGCGTACGTGTCAGTGCCTGAAACCGTAACAATACCGGATAATCTGAAGGTTATACAGAATAACGGCGAGGGTAAATACGCCCCCACCGCCGCAAATTCAAATGAATACACAAGCTATAACTATCAGGATTTGATAAACGGCGGCAGCGGACTGTCGTACGCTGCCGAAAATACCGCCGCAAGCGTAGATGAACCGTCGTACGAGAACAAGGGAACGTATCTCGGCAAGTTCTATATAACGCATTACTGCCCCTGCGAAATTTGCAACGAAGGCTGGGGCAATAATACCGCATGGGCGGGCGAGATTGTGCCGGGACGCACCATAGGCGTAAACCCGGATATTATACCGCCGCTCTCATGGGTGTATATAGAGGGCTACGGTCTGCGCCGCGCCGAAGATACCGGCGGCGGTATCGGCACGTATCATATCGACATCGCTGTGGAAAGCCACGATTTGATCTCAACCCTCGAAACGTCTTACAGAGATGTGTATTTGGTGGAGTAAATTGGGATTTATGTGAGTAAGTGCGGGCGACCGCAAGGGTCGCCCCTACGATACCGTTGACATCGGGTTATTGGGGATGGGCTGTCGAGGGCGCCAGCCCCTACGACGCACGATTTTAAAAAATACGGGTGTAGGGGACGGCGCCCTCGACGTCCCACGTTTACACACATAAATCATAATTTACCACACAAAAAACGGCTCATATGAGCCGTTTTTTTATCTCTCATCAATCGGTTTATACTCCTTATGTTCCGCCACAGCCTTATACGCGGGGCGGATAATTTTAGCGGGGTTCACAAGCTCCTCTATCCTATGCGCGCTCCAGCCGGCAATACGCGCTATCGCGAACATCGGCGTGTACAGCTCCACCGGTATGCCGAGCATACTGTACACAAATCCCGAATAAAAGTCCACGTTCGCGCTCACGCCCTTGTAAATCCTTCTTTCAGCCGCAATGACCTGCGGCGCGAGCCTTTCCACGCGCGAGTAGAGGTCAAATTCTTCCTCCCTGCCCTTTTCCTTCGACAGACGCTCCACAAACACCTTGAACGCGTTTGCGCGCGGGTCGGAGAGCGAGTACACCGCGTGACCCATGCCGTAGATAAGACCGCTGCGGTCGAACGCCTTTTTATTCAGAATATCCGATAAATACTGCTCTATTTCCTTATCGTCGTGCCAGTTTTTCACGACGCTTTTCATGTTCTCGAACATCTGCGTCACCTTTATGTTCGCGCCGCCGTGCTTCGGACCCTTGAGCGCGCCGAGCGACGCGGCGACAGCCGAATATGTATCCGTTCCCGACGAGGTGACAACATGCGTTGTAAACGTCGAATTGTTACCGCCGCCGTGTTCCGCATGGAGAATGAGCGACAAATCGAGAATTTTCGCCTCAAGCGGCGTGTACTGACTGTTACTCCGTAGCATATGCAGTATGTTTTCCGCCGCCGACAAGTCCTCGCGCGGCGCGTGTACGATAAAGCTGTCGTTCGCGTGGTAATACTTAAACGCCTGATAGCCGTACACCGCGAGCATCGGGAACTGCGCGATAAGCTGCAAACACTGCCTCAAAACGTTCGGCAGCGAAATGTCGTCCGCTCTGTCGTCGTACGCGTACAGCGTCAGAACGCTCCTTGACAGCGCGTTCATCATGTCGCGGCTCGGAGCCTGCATGATAATATCGCGCACGAACGACGGCGGTATTGTGCGAAGCTTCGCGAGCGTCGTATTAAAAACCTTGAGCTGCGCCCTGTTCGGCAGCTCGCCGAACATGAGCAGGTACACGACCTCCTCGTAGCCGTAACGGTCGTCGTTTATAAATCCTTTTAGCAATTCCTCAACGTCATAGCCGTGGTAATACAGCTTACCGTCGCACGGCGCGTCCGTGCCGTCGGGCAGAACGTCATACGCGTGTATCTCGCTTATTTCCGTAAGTCCCGCCAAAACACCCTTACCGTTTATATCTCTCAAACCGCGCTTTACGTCGTACTTCTCATACAGCGCGGGATCTATTCTTTTGTTTTTCTTGCATATGTCGAGCATATGCAGCATTTCCGGAGTGACCTCCACCGGTACTATCTTCTTATTCATCTTCTTTCCTCCGTTCCGAGCGTGTCAGAATTTTTTTCGAGTGATTATATCTATTGTACCATAAAAAGATAACGTTGCAATTAAAATTGTGTGAATATATTGTGAATTATTTTTTTTTGTGGTAAAATAGAAAAAAACACAACGGAGGTAATTTTTATGGTATACGTTCTTTTGGCTGACGGCTTTGAGGAGGTCGAGGCGATCGAGCCTATAGATATTTTAAGACGCGGCGGCGTGGAAGTTAAAACCGTCGGCGTTACGGGCAAAACGGTTACGGGCGCACACGGCATACCCGTCACTGCCGATATTGAAATCGGTGAAGTTGACTGCGACGATATGGAGCTGCTCATGCTTCCGGGCGGAGCCGGTCACGAAAAGCTTGACGCGTCGAACGCCGTACACGCGCTCATAAGCTACGCCGTAGCGAACAACATTTACGTGTCGGCAATATGTGCCGCGCCGTCAATTCTCGGCAAAAAAATGCTGCTTGAGGGTAAAAAGGCGACGTGCTTCCCCGGTTACGAAAAGTACCTCTACGGCGCGGGCGTCGTTCCCGACAAAGCCGTTATCGATGGTAAATTCATCACCGGCAAAGGCGCTGGCGCTGCCGGCGACTTCGGCTTTTTGATGCTGTCGGTGCTGAAGGATAAAGCGACAGCCGATAAGATAAAGGAGACAATGCAGTATTGATTAAGGACGAGCTGCGCGCGAAAATGCGCGGAATGCGCCGCAGTCTGACGGCGGACGAGGTAAAGGAAAAAAGCGCCGTTATAGCGCAATCGCTTTTGGACATATCGGCGATAAAGGACGCGCGGACAGTATGCGTATATATTTCCGCGTTCAAGGAACCCGACACGCGCGGTATAATCGGCGCGCTTTTATCGTCGGGCAAGCGCGTTGCCGTACCCGTCACCGACGAGGAAAACGTAACGCTGTCGCTGTCGTATATCGACAATGCGTCGGAGCTTGCGCGCGGCGCGTACGGGATTTACGAGCCGACCATTATAAGACGCGCGGACGAAAATGACATGGACGTTATCGTAACGCCCGGACTTGCGTTTGACAAGCGCGGCGGCAGAATGGGTTTCGGCAAGGGTTACTACGACAGACTTTTTGAAAAAACGGACGCGCTTCGGATCGCGCTGTGCTACGATTTTCAGCTTCTCGATGAAATCCCGACGGAGCCGCACGACGCGCCGATGGACATTACAGTGACCGAAAAAAGGGTTTTGGTGATACAGAGTGGCAGTCAACATAAACGATGAATACAATGTGAAAATACTGTCGGTATCGTCCGACGGAAACGGCGTCGCGAGAGTTGACGGCATGGCGGTGTTCGTGCCGTTTACCGCCCCGAATGACGAGGTTAAAATCAGGATAACGCGCGTAAAAAACAGGTACGCGGAGGGCAAAGTCACGGAAATACTGTCGCCCTCGCCCGACCGCGCCGCGCCCGATTGTCCGCACTATAAGCTGTGCGGCGGCTGCGCGCTGCGGCACATAAAATACGAAAAACAGCTTGACATTAAAAAGGAAATCGTTGAAAACGCGATGCGCCGCATAGGCGGCTTCAAGGATTTCGCGCTCGAGGAAATTATCGGCGCGGAAAACCCATCGCGGTACAGAAATAAAACGGTGTTCCACGCCGGTAAAAACGGTATGGGATTTTATTCGCGCGGCAGCGATACCGTCACGCCCGTCGGCGACTGCGCGCTTGGCGCTGCCGAAAACACGGCGATTACGAAAGCAGCCGCGCGGTGCGGCGCGAAAACCGTATTCACGCGAAAATCCTTTTCCACAGGTGAAATCGCCGTGTCGGTAACGGCTGACAACGCAGATGCGGCGGAACTTATAAAATCACTTACCGCCGCGTGTAAGAGCGTGTCGGGAATATTCCTGAACGGCGAAAAGGTGTACGGTTCGGACACGATTACAGAAACGCTTTGTGGTATTAAATTCAAAATATCGCCCGAAAGCTTTTTTCAGGTAAACCCCAAACAAACGGAAAAGCTGTACGCCAAGGCTTTGGAGTACGCCGCCGCGGACAAGACGCAAACAATACTTGACGTTTACTGCGGCATAGGCTCGATAACGCTGTGCGCCGCGAAAACGGCGAAACGCGTCATAGGCGTGGAAATAGTAGAAAAAGCCGTAGAGGACGCGAGGGAAAACGCGCGGCTTAACAACATAGCGAACGCGGAGTTTTACGCAGGCGGCGCGGAGAAAATCGTTCCCGCGCTGATACGCGACGGCGTAAGACCCGACGTTGTTATACTCGATCCGCCGCGCAGGGGCAGCGATGAAAAGACGCTCGGCGCTTTGGTTAAGGCGAAACCGGAACGCGTGGTGTACGTGTCGTGCAACCCGTCCACCCTCGCCCGCGACGCACGCTTCCTCGCTGATAACGGCTACACCATATCCCGCGCCTCCGCAGTTGATTTGTTCCCGCATACGGAACATGTCGAGACGGTATGTCAGTTAGTTCTGAGAAGAAGTCCGATACATATCAATATTGATGTAGACGTGGAAGAAATGCTGCAATACAAGCGTGATCAGGCGACGTATGAACAGATAAAAGAGTAATGTGTTGAAAAATCACGGCTTAAATGTCAGCCGCCTTTATATCGCGCAAGTGAAGCGTGAATACGGTATTATCGAGCAGGAGAATTACAATAAGCCAAAATCCGATGATTCAAAACAACAGAAGTGTACAATAAAAAACTATAGGGGGTCTTAAAAATGCCTACAACAATAGAAGTAAATAAGCAAAGTGTAGAAGCGCTTTTGGGAAGTGGAAAATCAAAGCCATTCGTTGTCCCGGAATACCAGCGTCCTTATGCATGGACAGATGAGCAGGTAGAAACACTATTTGAGGATTTATGGGAATTTACAGCCACCAGTGGAGGTACTGAACAAGAAGGTTCTTATTTTCTTGGAAGTATTGTATCTTATGAAAATGAATATGGTGAGCAGGAGATAATAGACGGACAGCAGCGTATTACATCATTATTTTTACTGTTAAGAGCTATCTATACAAAACTGGTTGTTACTCCTGTGACAGAACGTACGGCAGAAGCAAATAATTTTATTGGAAAAATTGAACCTGCTATCTGGCGTACAAACAAATTAACAGGAACAGTTGATTATAAAAACATTCTTCTTACATCACGTGTAGTGAATAATGAAGGGAATGACATTCTGCGTACTATCCTTGAAACAGGAAAGGCAGATGAAAATGCCAAAGATAATTATTCTAAAAACTATAGGCATTTTCAAGCGTTATTTGATAAGCATTCTACAGAGAATCCTTTAATGGTATATCAGTTTATTTATGCTTTATTAAATCAGGCAATTCTGCTTCCAATTACAGCTGATACGCAGGATACGGCATTAACTATTTTTTCGACATTAAATGATAGAGGTCTTCCTTTGTCAGATGCGGATATTTTTAAAGCAAAAATTTATAATCAACTTGAACCGGAGTCTAAAAAGGCTTTTATAGAACGTTGGAAAGAATTGGATGAACAAGCCACAGATGCAAATGAAAGCATACAACAGTTGTTTTATTACAGCATGTTCTATTATCGTGCTTTAGAGCAGGATACAAAAACGACTACTCCCGGTGTAAGAAAGTATTATGCTGCAAATAAGTTTGAGCGTCTTTATAAACCGGAATTGATGGATACACTTTTTGTAATCCTTAATTTGTGGAAAGTTGTTAATAAAGGCGAGGAAATCGAAGATGAAGCTTGGTCTAAGAATATGAAAATCAAGCAAACACTTGATATATTGAGTTCATATCCTAATGAGTTTTGGAAATATCCGGTAGTTATTTACTATGTGTGCTACCGTAAGGAAGAAGACTTTGAAGTACGTTTTAGTCTATTCCTAAAGAAGCTTCTTATGGAATTGATGACAAAGTATCTCATGATACCAACCATTAACGCTGTAAAACCGGATATTCTAAAATTGAATGCTGCGATTGTTACTTCTGATGTTCCGACATTTGAGTTTAAGCACACTGATATGGCTCAATTAGAACCTTATATACAGAATCCAAATCGTAACACTGTACGGATGCTGTTAAAGACATTGGCTTATGAGCAACAGAATGAACTCTTACCGGCAAAATGGGAGATTGAACATATCTTTCCGCAAAAGTGGCAGACAAACTATTTCTCTGATGCTCCGGATAGTATTATCAAAGAAAAAATTGAGCATATCGGTAACAAACTTCCGTTTGAGAAGAAGCTTAATATTGTAGCCGGTAATGGATATTTCGGTAAAAAGAAAAAGGAATATGCTGAATCCAAAATTGCAATCACAAATACATTCGGAACCTCTGATGTACAAGATTGGGATATGGATTCTATTATGAAAAGAGATATTCGTATTTCGGATGAAATCATAGCAATACTCAATCGATGGAACAATGAGTATTTGAATGTTCCTATTGAAGCAGCAAAAGTTGAAAAGCCTTCTGAGGAAGACTTAGCTCGGATTGAGGAGTTCAAGAAAAAGGGCTGGATTTAAAGCAGACAATTTTTGATAAATAATGTTATTTGTGTAAGGAGAGAGATAAATGTTTCGGAAAATGAGGCGGTTCAAGCAGCAGCTTACCGATGAAGAGTGCAGGGAGATACTCAGGTCGCAGCCGAGGGGAGTTCTCGCGCTTGCGGGCGACGGCGGTTACCCCTACGCCGTACCGATCGATTTTATATACGACGAAAGCACGAACACGCTCGGCTTCCACGGCGCGGGCGAGGGACACAAAATCGACGCGATACGCCGCTCGGACAAGGCGTCGTTCTGCGTGTATGACGAGGGCTACAGAAACGAGGGCGAGTGGGCGCTCAACATAAAAAGCGTCATAATATTCGGCAGAATAAAGCTTATCACGGACACCGACCGCGCAACAGACATTTGCCGCCGCCTCGGTCACAAATTCACCGACGACGCGGAGTACATAGAAAACGAGATTAGGAAAAACGCCGCGCGGGTGCAGTGTCTGGAGCTCGAAATAGAACATATGACAGGTAAGCAGGTGAACGAATCATGAAATTTACGGGAACACTTATCGCGGTGACCGACCTCGGCAAAAGCCGTAAATTCTACCGCGACATACTCGGTCTTACAATCACATCTGATCACGACCCGACCGTCATATTTAACGACTGCGTAATTCTGCGGAAAATGGATTTGTGGATAGACAACATACAAAGCGGATACGTTATGTTTGACAACCGCGCAAGTGAGATGCGCTTTGAGACAGACGATTTCGACGACATAATTCTGCGTCTCGACACGTTCGGCATAAAATATGTACACAAGCCCGCCATGCGCAGCTGGGGACAGAGGGTCGTGCGCTTTTACGACCCCGACCATCACATAATTGAGGTCGGAGAGTCGGCAAAAGCCGTTATACGGCGGTTCGCGGACGAGGGTATGGACGCGGAGCGGATTGCGGAGCGCGTGGACATGAACTTAAATTTTGTAAAGAAATGCCTCGAACCGGATACGGAGGACGATAACCATGCTGTTTGATTCACACGCGCACTACAACGACGAAAAATTTGACGCTGACCGTGACGAGCTTTTATCTTCAATGCCCGAAAACAATGTCGGGCTTATAATGAACTCATGCTCGTCTCTTGACGAGATACCGCTTATTTTCGACATATGCGAAAAGTACCCGTTCGTGTACGCGTCGGTCGGAGTACACCCGCACGAGGTCGAAAACATGACCAAGGACGATATAACAACGCTTAAAGGGTACGCGAAAAATCCGAAGGTCAAGGCGATAGGCGAAATCGGTCTCGACTACTACTACGATTTCTCGCCGCGCGACGTTCAGAAAAAATGGTTCGCGCGTCAGGTCGCGCTTGCAAAGGAGCTTAACATGCCCGTCATTATCCACGACCGCGACGCGCACAAGGACTGTATGGATATTCTGCGCGATTGCAATGTGCGCGAAGCGGGCGGCGTGTTCCACTGCTACGCCGGAAGCGTTGAAATGGCGAGGGAAATACTCGATTGGGGCATGTACATCGCATTCGGCGGCACGCTTACGTTCAAAAATTCGGTGCGGCCGGTCGAGGCCGCAAGATACGTGCCTCTTGACAGGATAGTCATAGAAACCGACTGCCCGTACCTCACGCCTGTGCCGAACAGGGGCAAGCGCAACTCGTCGCTCTACATTCATTACGTGGCTGAAAAGCTCGCGGAAATACGCGGTATGAGCGCGGAGGAAATAGAAAATATAACGTATGAAAACGCGAAACGCTGTTTTAAAATGGAGTAGGATATGTACGGATACGATATTTTTCATGAGGATTTAATGAACGGTCTTATAAATGCCGTCCGCGGCGGTGTGAACGCTCACGCGTACATTTTTGAGGGCGACAGGGGGCTTAACGTGGAAAACGCGGCGCGTCTGTTCGCCGCCGCTTTGACGTGCGCGAATTCCGAAATAGCGCCGTGCGGCTCGTGTCCGTCGTGCGTTGAGGCGAAGGCGGGTACAAATCCCGACATAATTTTTCCGAAGCCCGACCGCGACCGAAAAACGATCGGCGCAAAAAATATGCGCGCGCTCGAAGCCGATGTGAGTACAAAGCCGTTCGCGGCAAAGCGGAAGGTGTACGTTTTCACCGACGCGTCAATTATTACGGAGGAAGCGCAGAACGCATTTCTGAAAACGCTCGAGGAGCCGCCGGAGTACGCCGCGTTTATAATCGTGACCGGAAATGCCGATTTGCTGCTTGAAACGATACGCTCGCGCTGCGTTATCGTACATTTTCCCGCCGTGAGCGAAAATGAGGTACGGAAGTACATCGGCGAAAAGTACCCCGAAGAAACCGACAGGCTCGACTTCCTCGCAAAATACTGTGCCGGTATACCGAAAAGAGCCGACGATATTATCGCGGACGAGAGCTTTGAAACGCTCCGTAAAAGCGCACTCGACCGTCTTCCCATGCTGCTTGCGAGGCGAGGCACGGATATTTTCGAGCTGCAGAGCTACGTCGAGGAAAACAAGGACGACTTCGCGCGTAT
>CANQQS010000077.1 GCA_947626045.1 uncultured Clostridia bacterium
CTTTAAGTATAACGGACAGCTTGCCGCGGATCAGCTTACGAACGACCCCGCACTTAAGCCGTCGGATGTTGTAAAAGAAGGCGACACAATTAAGGTTTACGTTGTAGGCGTAAATGACGGTGAGGGAAAAGTTGTTTTATCACGCAAAAAGGTGATAAACGAGGAAGGCTGGATTAAGATTAAGGAAGCGTACGAGGAAGGAAGAACCCTCGAAGGCAAGATTACCAAGGCTGTCAAGGGCGGCGTTATAGCCATAACCGAGGACACACAGGTATTTATCCCCGCGCGTCAGGTATCCGGAAGATTTGTGCAGGACCTTCAAACTCTTGTTGGAAACATAGTAAACTACAAGATTATAGAAATTGATGAAAGAAGAAAGCGCGTTATCGGTTCGGTACGCGTAATAATCGAAGCCGAAAGAAAAGAAAAGGAAGCCAAGTTCTGGGCTGAAGCCGAGGTCGGCAAGAAGTACGAGGGCGTTGTAAAGTCAATCACAAACTTCGGCGCGTTCGTTGACATCGGCGGCGTGGACGGTCTTGTTCACATCAGCGAGCTTTCCTGGAACAGAATAAAGCACCCCTCGGAGGTTGTAAAGGAGGGCGATGTTCTCGAGGTATACATCAAGGACATCAACCCCGAAACGAAGAAAATATCGCTCGGCTACAAGAAAACCGAGGACAATCCGTGGGTAATCGCGCAGTCGAAGATTGCGATAGGCGACATAGTAAAGTGTAAGATAGTACGCATGCTGCCGTTCGGCGCGTTTGCGGAGATTATTCCGAATGTGGACGGTCTTATCCATATTTCGCAGATTGCCGACAGAAAGATAGGCAAGCCCGAGGATGTATTGTCAATCGGTCAGGAGGTTGAAGCTCAGGTAACGGACGTCAACTGGGACGACAAGAAGATAAGCCTGTCAATCAGCGCGCTTATTCCCACAAAGATTGTGGAGGACAAGGAAGAAGATGAAGTTCCCCTGAACGCGGAAACTCTCGTGTACTCGACAAACCCCGACGTGGAGGTTGACGAGAAGATAGAGATCGAACCGGCTGAGGAAGAGGCTCCGGCAGCGGAAGAAGTTCCTGCCGAGGAAGCTGCTCCCAAAGAGGAAGCCGCTCCCGCAGAGGAAAAAGCGGAAGACGCTGAATAATTTTAATGAAAAAAGGCAGGTAAATCCTGCCTTTTTCGATTTTTATAGCAGAGAGGTATAAAATATGACAAAGTTTGACGAATTTATACAAGAGGTAAAAGGGAAGGACATCACCGTAATAGGCATAGGCATATCCAATCTGCCGCTTATAAAATTCCTTATTGAAAACGGCGCGAATGTGACGGCGCGCGACAAGAACACAAGAAAGGATATGGCGGAAACGGCTGACGAGCTTGAAGCGCTTGGTGTAAAGCTCATTCTCGGCGACGGCTATCTCGATAACCTTTCCGGCGATATTATATTCAAAACCCCGGGTATGCGTTTCGATGTGCCGGCGCTTCTCGACGCGAAGGAGAGAGGCAGCAAGGTGACAAGCGAAATGGAAGTGTTTTTTGACGTTTGCCCGTCGCATATAATCGCCGTAACGGGCAGCGACGGAAAGACGACCACAACCACGCTTATCCACAAAATGATGACGAACGCCGGCTACACGACATGGCTCGGCGGCAATATCGGCGCGCCGGTGCTTGAGGATACGGGCAAAATGAAGGAAGACGACTGGGTAATTCTGG
Organism: uncultured Clostridia bacterium; assembly: GCA_947626045.1. GTDB lineage: Bacteria > Bacillota > Clostridia > UBA1381 > UBA1381 > Hominilimicola. The sequence goes on from CANQQS010000077.1 coordinate 1,723, forward strand.
AGCTGTCGTCATTCCAGCTCCACACCATGCGCAAGTCCCCCGAAATAGCCGTTATAACGAATATCAGTCCGAACCACCTCGACATGCATAAAAGTTACGAGGAATATATAGACGCGAAGAAGAACATCATGCTCTACCAAAAAGAGGGCAATATTCTTGTCGTGAACGCCGATAATGATGTGACCGCCAAAATAGGCAGGGAAGCGGCAGGCGCGGTAAGATATTTTTCAAGACGCGGCAAAGCCGACGTGTACCTTGACGGCGATGTTATAAAGCGCGGAAATGTCGAGGTGCTCAATATTAACGACATCAAGATTCCCGGTATGCACAACGTAGAAAATTATATGACGGTGATTGCCGCGGTGTCGGGGCTTGTGAGCGACGATATAATACGTGAAGTTGCTAAAACCTTCGGCGGCGTGGAGCACAGAATAGAGCTTGTCAGAATACTTGACGGCGTGCGCTACTATAACAGCTCGATAGATTCAAGCCCGAACAGAACAATAAACACTCTCCGCGTGTTCCCGGATAAGGTAGTACTGATTACGGGAGGCAGGGACAAGAAAATACCGTACGACGCGCTCGGACCGGCACTTGCCGAGCATGTAAAGACACTCGTGCTCATAGGCGAGACCTCAGACGTTATAGAAGAGGCGTTGGAAAAAGAAATAAAACGCACAGGACATGGGAAAAATATAGAGGTAATACGCGCGTCAACGTACGATGAAGCCGTGAATACAGCGAGAAGCCGCGCCGAAAGCGGCGACGTGGTGCTGCTTTCACCCGCAAGCACAAGCTTCGATATGTTCCGCAACTTCGAGGAACGCGGACATTTGTTTAAGAAGATAGTGAATGAATTGAGATAATGGGATGTAATTTGACGGGTATGACCCCCTCATAGAGTGGGTCATACGTGTGGGCGACCGCAAGGGTCGCCCCTACGAAAGGCTCCCCTTGAGGGGAGCTGTCGCCGAAGGCGACTGAGAGGTGGTTTCTTAAAATAAATATGTATTGCCACCTCTCCGTCATTGCTACGCAATGCCACCTCTCCTCAAGGAGAGGCTCACGAGATACACCCCAATCCCACTTAAAAGGAACACAATACATGAAAGACCTAATCAAACAGTTAAGCGATATGCGCGGCATATCGGGATTTGAATACAGAATAACGGACGAAATAAAAAACCTCCTTGCGCCGTACTGTGACAGCGTCAGAACCGACGCGCTTGGCAGCGTGATAGGAGTGAAACGGTGCGGAAAGGAAAACGCGCCGTCCGTCATGATTGAGGCGCACTGCGACGAGATAGGACTTATGGTTACGTCGGTAACCGACGAGGGCTACCTCACCTTCACAAATGTCGGCGGCGTTGACAGGACGACGCTCCCATCGGGCGAAGTGACGGTACACGGAAAGCGCGATTTGTGGGGTGTGATAGGAATACAACCCGAGCGCTTCCTTGAGGACGGCAAGAGCGTCGATATACGCGATATGGCTATCGACACAGGACTTGACGCGAATACGGTCAGGGAGTGCGTGTCCGTCGGCGACAGCGTAACGATAGCGCAGTCCGTGGGCAGCATGGGCGATACGCAGTTCAGCGGAAAATCGCTCGACGACCGCGCGAGCGTCGCGGCGATAATAACGGTGATGAAGAATATACAGAACGCTGCTTTAAACGTCGATGTGTACGCCGTAGCGGCGGTACAGGAGGAGGTCGGCTGCCGCGGCGGCAAAACTACCGCCTACGGTATAAACCCCGACATGGCAATAGCGATAGACGTTACGCACGCCGCAACACCCGACAATTCGGACGCGTTTGAAACGGGCTGCGGCACGGCTGTGTGCGTCGGTCCGAACCTTCACCCGCGCCTCACGGACAGGCTTCTAAAAACAGCCGACAAGCACGGTATAAAAGCCGTAGTCGAGGTTGAGGGCGGCGATACCGGCACGGATGCGTGGGAGATACAGACTGCGCGCGACGGCATACCGACCGCGCTATTGTCGATACCGCTCAAATATATGCACACGTCCGTCGAAACGCTCGACATATCCGACGCAGAGGCGACGGCGGAACTTCTCACGGAATTTATAAAGGAAAGCGAGGTCGATACGAAATGGCTGACCTTATGAAACGGATTTCCGAAGGTTTTAGCGTGAGCGGCGCGGAGGACGATGTGAGAAGGCTCATAATCAATGAAATAAAGGACAAAACCGACGAGATAACCGTTGACACCATGGGAAACGTGATCGCCCTTAAAAAGAGCAAAACGCGCGGCAAAACGGTAGCCGCAACTGCTCCAATGGACGAAGTCGGACTCATTATAAGCGAAATAACCGACAAGGGCTATCTGAAATTCAAGCTTGTCGGAAATATTGACGCGCGAAAGCTCGTGTCAAAGCGTGTCATTACGCGCGGCGGAGTAAAGGGCGTAATCGGCATGAAGGCGGTGCATCTTCGCACAAAGAGCGAGCGCGAAACAGTCACAAAGACGAAGGATTTGTTTATAGATATAGGCGCGAAGGATAAAGGCGACGCGGAAAAGCGCGCACACCTCGGCGAGTACGTGACGTTTGACACGGAATTTGCCGACCTCGGCGGACGCGTTAAGGGTAAGGCTCTCGAACGGAGTGCGGCGTGCGCGGCGCTCATAAACGTTCTTGACGACGAATACCCTTATGACTTTTACGCCGTGTTCACCGTTCAGCACGAGGTAGGCTCGCGCGGCGCGGCTACAGTGTCGCACAGGCTGAACGCCGACGCAGTTCTGACCGTTACGGCAGCCGAAACGACCGACATGTACGGCTGTGAGGCTCAGGGGTTAAAGCTAGGCGATGGCGTAACGGTAAGTCTGCGCGACATGCGCGTAATAAACGACCGCGACCTTGCCGAAAAGCTGCTTAACACGGCGCATGAAAACGGCATACAGGTAAACCGCGGCATAACGTCCGACCTTACAGACGGCGCTGCGGCGCAGCTTACGGACGCGCGCGTTGTGAGCGCGCTCATACCGTGCCGCTATGCGCGTTCACCCGTGTCGATAGCCGACAAGGGCGACATAGAAGAAACGGAAAAATTCATAAAACTGTACCTCAATAAAATCGGAGAACTGATATAATGGAAATTTTGAAATTACTGGAGGACATGACGCGTATCGACGCGCCGTCCGGCTGTGAAAACAATATAAGAGATTACATTGCGCGTTACGCTGAAAAATACTGCGGCGAGGTGTACGCCGACGGTATGGGCAACCTCATAGCACGCCGCTGCGGCAGCGGCAAAAAGATAATGTTCGCCGCGCATATGGACGAAATCGGCGTTATAATAACGGGTGCGGACGAAAAGGGATTTTTATATTTCGCTCCGCTCGGCGGACTGAACGTCAAAAACCTCATTAATCTGCGCGTGCGCTTTTTAAACGGCGCGGAGGGCGTAATAGCCGCCGACGAGGAAAAGCTCGGGGACAAGCCCAAAACCGACAAGATGTTTATAGACGTGGGCGCGAAAAACAGGGAGGAAGCCGAAAAAATCGCGAAAACGGGCGACTGTGCCGCGTTTGTCGGAGACTTTTACACGCGCGGCGACATGGTAATATCGAAGGCTATCGACAACCGCGCGGGCTGCGCCGCGCTTATGGCTGCGATGAGCGAAATAAAGGGCGATACGAACGACTTAATATTTGTGTTCACCGCCCAGGAGGAAGTCGGACTTCGCGGAGCGAAAACAGCCGCGTTCGCGCTTGAACCCGACGTTGCCATATCCGTTGACACAACCGACACCGGCGATGTGCCGGGTATGCTCAAAAGCGACGTAAAGCTCGGCGGCGGCGCGGCGATAAAAGTAATGGACCGCTCCGTGATATGCGACGCGTCCGTAAGGGACAGGCTCATTCAGACGGCACAAAAAAACAGCGTGCCGCATACGCTTGAAATAATGACCGACGGCGGCACGGACGCGGGAGCTATTCACCTGACCCGCGCCGGAATTAAAACGGGCGGCATATCCGTGCCGACACGGTATATACACTCGGTATCGGAAACGGCAAGTATTTCCGACATAGAAAGCTGCGCGCGGCTTATAAAGCTTGCGGCGGAAGCCGAATGGTAAAATTTTGGAGGTGTAAAAATGGCAACTTGGGGAGTGCATCTGCGTATAGCCGGAAGATTTTTGGACAGAGTGCCGAAGAAATATCATAAAGAATTTGTGACGGGCACCGTCGCGCCCGACTGCGGTTACGGGAAAAAGGACAGCGAGGGCGAGTTTGAGCCGCCTCCTACGGTGACGCACTGGTCGCCTACCGGCGCAAAAAACGACTGCCGCTACAAGGAATTTAAGGCGCGGTACGTCACGGGCGCAAGCGGCGGAGATTACTGGTTCTATCTCGGCTACTACCTGCACCTTATGACGGATATAATGTGGTCGGTCACAATGTATATGCCGACGCGTATTAAGTACAAGGAACAGTACGACAAAAATCCGCATTTTCTGAGCGTGATAAAAAGGGACTGGAACGAAATCGACGCGGCGTACCTGCAAAAGTCGAAGCGTCACCCCGTTTACGACATTCTGACGACCGTCACGGAAGTTAAGGACTATCTGCCGTATTACGAAAAGGGACAGCTCACCGCGCAGATAAAATTCATTACGGACTACTACACGAATTATGAGGAAGTACCGGACAGGGAATACATATACACCCGACCGGAGGAAATAGAAAACTTTATAGAGTGCGCGTCATATCTTTTAAAGCTTATAGCCGAACGAGAAAAGCTGCTGTGATTATCACGGCAGCTTTCTGTATTTCGGTATATTTTTTTCGTCGTTGAACGCTATAAGCGCCTTTGTGTCATGCGTGACGGGCGCGTCAAGGTCGGTTATACGCTCTCCGTCAACAACGCCGCCGTTAATCACGTACGCGGGCGACGAGTAGCCGCCGCTCTCTATTACCGACGCTATTGTCGCGCCTATCGGAACGGAGAAGTTTTCCGGCTCCAGAATTTCATCACCGGACACCGTTACCGTTTTATCCGTGACCGGCGCGCCGGTGCTTAATACATTCGACATATTGACGAGCGTTTCGGGCGACAGTATGAGCGCATTTGTCAGCGGACTTCCCGTCACCGCGCTTATAAGTACGTCGCTTCTGCTCTGCGGGTAACGCGCCTTTAAAAGCACAGGTGTAATGCTCGGGTGGTAGCGGAGATGATATTTGAAATCCGCGTATGTTTTTTTAGTGTCGTTTTCGACAGCGACAAATGCCTTTGTTATACCCGACAGCCTCAAAGCCGTTTCGAGCGCGGATATAATCACAGGTGCGTTATTTCTCGCCGACATCTGCGGCGACGAAACGTAGGGGTCGGAGTCGAAGCAGCATACGATTATACAGTCGCTTACGCGTTTCTCGGAGAGCAGCGTATGAAGCGGCGCGCGCTGAAGAGTGTCATACACGCAGCCCTCTCTCAAAAGCCACAGCGTTTCGCGCGTCGTAAGCTCGCTTACGTGCTTTGCCGCCTTTACGTGCGGCGCGCGCGCAAGCATCATATCGTTTTCCACGACTATACGGTTGTTATCGGTCGAAACCACCCTGCCCGACGAGCCGCTCACAACGGGAATGGTGTCAAACTCGGCTATGTCGGCTATTTTCTGACCTATAAGCACAAAATCACCCTCCGCGACGGTCGGCTCAAGCGTAAAACCGTTTTGCATGAGCGAGTAGCGGTGCGTTGCCGATGGAATGGGCGTTTTAATTTCACGCGTCCGCGAAAAACCGTTATGCTTCGCGTATTTTTTCGCGCCCTTAAAGGAAATCGCCATTTTGTTGTCTCCTTTTCGCTAATCTACACGTATTCTACCATAATACGGCGAAAAAAGCAAATAAATTATTGCGTCTTGCATATTTCGCCCCGATGTGGTAAGATATAGGAAAACAAAGTGACACGCGGGAGGACGTTATGGGAGAGTTGTATAGGAAAACGCCGCTTATGGGATGGGCGTCATGGAATTGTTTCAGGACGCATATAAGCGAGGAAATAATGAAGGAGCAGGCGGACGCGCTTGTCAAAACGGGACTTGCGGACTGCGGCTACACGTATTTTAATATGGACGACGGCTTTTTCGGCGGACGCGCGGCGGACGGACAGCTCCTGTTCCACAGTGAGCGTTTCCCGAACGGCATAAAGGTAATAGCCGATTACGCTCACTCGCTCGGACTTAAGGCTGGCATTTACACCGACGGCGGCGACAACACCTGCGGTCACTACTACGACGGCGAGGATAAGGACGGAGCGGGCGTGGGGCTGTACGGCTATGAGGAACAAGATCTGCGTATGTTCCTCATTGACTGCGGCTACGATTTTATAAAGGTTGACTGGTGCGGCGGCGTGCGGCTCGGACTTGACGAAAAGGAGCAGTACACGAAGATAGGAAATATTATAGACAATATCCGTCACGAAACGGGCAGACAGCTTGTGTACAACATCTGCCGCTGGCAGTTCCCCGGACCGTGGGCGGCGAAGGTCGCGGACTCGTGGCGCACCGGTGCGGACATCGCGCCGAACTTCGACTCGGTTATGTACCAGATAGATATGATAAAGCCGCTCGCGCGTTACGCGTCGCCGGGACACGTAAACGACCTTGACATGATGCAGCTCGGCAACGGCGGCATGACGCACGAGGAGGAAAAGACGCATTTCGCGATGTGGTGCATGATGTCAACGCCGCTTATGATAGGCTGCGACCTCACGAAAATAAGCGATGAAACGCTCGAAATACTCAAAAACCGCGAGCTTATAGCGATAAATCAGGACAGCGCGTGCTTGCAGGCGTATGTCGAGAAGGAGATTAGGGACGCGGACGGTAAAACGCTCGGCGAAGTTTGGATAAAGGATTTGGGTGAGAAAAACTCGCGCGTCAAGGCGGTCGCGCTCTTAAACAGAAGCGAAAACACGCTTGACATTGGCGCGTCGCTTGCGGAGGTCGGTCTTACCGGCAAGGTTATATCCGCGAGAGACATTACAAACGGCGCGGACGCTGCGATTGAAAACGAAATTGCGGCAAGGGTAAACGGTCACGGCGTAATCGTATACAGAATTGAAGCCGAGGGCAGCGTTCCCGTCGCGAACAAGGACGACGCCGGTGAAATCGAGAGCAAGCCGACCGTTAAAATAACGCTCGACGAGGCGAAAGAGCTTGTTAAAAACGGCGCTGTACTCGTTGACGCGCGTGAGGAGAGCGAGTTTGAAAAATCACATCTGGACGGCGCGGTAAATCTCTGTTACCTCGCGGTCGGCGCGCTGGCGAAACACGTTATACCCGACAAGTCGCAGAAAATAATCGTATACTGCGCGACGGGCAAGCGCGCGATGCAGGCAAAGCTGTGCCTTGAATATCTCGGCTACGAAAACGTGTATTATCTCGGCGCGGTCAAGCTTGAAAAATAACGGCGGACGGTGTATAATAATATAAATACACTTGTGCGCCGCGGAGGTGGTGTTGGTTTATGAAAACGGCTTTGATAATAAACGGAGCAAAGGACAGGGAGCTTGAAAACACGAAGCGCATCGTCGGCTTTTTGAGGAACAAAACGGAATTGTACACGGACGACGAGCATATAGCCGCGTCTCTCGGCATTAAGTACTCGGTAAGCTCCGAGCTTCTTTCGGGCGCGGACGTCGCGGTGTCGCTCGGCGGCGACGGAACGATACTGCAAAGAGCGGCGGAATGTGCGGAAAACGGCGTGAAGGTACTCGGAATTAATCTCGGTAAAATAGGCTTCATGGCAGAAATAGAGCCGTCCGATACCGAGTGTGCGCTCGAAAAGCTCTTATTGGGCGACTACATCACCGAAAAACGCATGATGATAAAGGCGGTTATACGCAAGAGTGACGGCAGCGAAAAGAGCTTTCACGCACTCAACGACGTTGTAGTGTCAAAATCTCTCGGCGACCAGATTATCGCGGCGGAGCTTTTCGCGGACGGCGAGCGTGTGAACCGTTACAGCGCGGACGGACTTATAATCGCCACCCCGACGGGATCCACGGGTTATTCCATATCTGCGGGCGGACCTGTGGTAGAGCCGGGCATGAGACTGCTCGTGGCAACTCCGATATGCGCACATACATTATCGGCGCGCAGCGCGGTACTCCCTTCGTGCAAGACAATTAAAATCAGACTTAACAGCTTCTACGGCGGCAGTGAAGCTTTTGTGACAGCGGACGGCGGCATCAGGTGCGGCATCACGGACAATGACGAAGTAATTATAACGGAATCGGAGTATGATTTTGAGCTTATCAAAATCGGAAATCAGTCATTCTATGACACGCTTATAAGCAAGCTGTCATAGCAGCGGAGGTTGTTTAAAATGAAATACAAGAGACAGGGTCAAATTCTGCGTATCGTACACGAGCAGAATATCAAAACCCACGAGCAGCTTATAGCGGAGCTTGAAAAGTGCGGCTATAAGGTGACGCAGGCGACGGTATCGCGCGACATAAAGGATTTGGGACTTGTAAAAATCCCCATGCCGTCGGGCGGCAGCGTCTATTCCTCGCCGGACGACATTCCCGAGGAAATGGACAGACGCATAAACGTGATAACCGACACCGTGCGCAGCGTCGAGTACGCGCTTAACAGCGTCGTGGTAAGGACGTACCCGGGTATGGCGTCGGCTGTGGCTGCGTCGGTAGACAGCACCATGAGGGGCGACTTTCTGGGCTCGGTTGCCGGCGACGACACGCTCCTTATAATAGCCGCGTCAGAGAGCAAGGCGCGTGAAATAACGGAGAAGCTCAAAAAGCTTTTTAACGGAGGAGAATGACATAAATGCTCACAGGTTTATCCATAAAAAACGTTGCCGTAATAGACAAGCTGACCGTCGATTTTCACGGCGGCGTGACCGTCCTCACGGGTGAAACGGGTGCGGGCAAGTCTATAATTATCGACTCGATAAACATGATACTCGGCGATCGGGCAAACAGGGAGTCTGTACGCTTTGGCAGCGATGAGGCGGTCGTGCAGGCTGTTTTTGATGCGCCCGAAAGTATACGAAAGCTGCTTGCGGACAACGACATAGACGCGGACGACGGCGAGCTTATAATAACGCGCCGCGTGACCGCCGACGGCAAGAGCAGCGCGCGCGTAAACGGCATGGCGGTGACGCTTAACGTGCTGCGCGAAATATCGGACAGTCTTGTGAACATACACGGTCAGCACGACAATCAGGCGCTTTTAACGCCGTCGCGCCACATGGGTTTTCTCGACGCGTACGCGGATGACGCGGACCGGCTTAACAAATACAAAAGCCTGCTCGCGGAGTGGCGCGAAATATTGAAAAAGCTCGGCTCGCTCAAAATGGACGAGCGCGAAAAGCTGCAGCGTATGGATTTGCTCGAATATCAGATAAACGAAATAAAAAGCGCTAACCTCGCCATAGGTGAGGAGGACGAGCTTACGGAGCGGCGTACTGTACTCGCGAACGCGGAGCAGATAAAAACGGCGATAGACGAGGCGTACGCCAATTTGTACGGCGGCGACGAGGCGCAGCCGGCTTACGACGGCGTGAGTATAGCCGCGGACGCGCTTTCACGCATAAGCGGACTTAATCCGCGCCTTAACGAGCTTTGCGAGGCGGTAAACACCATTATGTACACAATGGAGGACGCCGCGCACGAGATAAAGGAGTTCGGCGACGGCGTGGAGTACGACGAGCGCGAGCTTAACGAAACGGAGGAACGCATTGAAACAATATCGCGCCTTAAACGCAAGTACGGCGGCAGCGTGCAGGCGGTGCTTGACTACCTTGCCGAAGCCGAAAAGGAGCTTAGAGACATAAAATTGAGCGACGAAAAGACGGCGGAGCTTACGGAGCAATTAAACGAAACAACGGACAAGCTGCGCGCCGAGGGAAAGAAACTCACCGACATACGCAAAAAAGCGGCAGCCGACCTTGAAAAGCGCATAGAAACGGCGCTCGGCGAGCTTAACATGGAAAAGGCGCGCTTCAGCGTAAGCGTGGAGAGCGCGGACGAGTTTTACGACAACGGCATGGACAAGGCGGAGTTTTTAATAAGCGCGAACCCCGGCGAACCGTTAAAGCCGCTTGTAAAAATTGCGTCGGGCGGCGAGCTGTCGCGCGTGATGCTCGCGATAAAGTCGATACTTGCCGACACGGACGAGGTAGGCACGCTCATCTTCGACGAGATAGACACGGGCGTTTCGGGCAGAGCAGCGGTAAGCATAGCCGAAAAACTCAAAGGCATAGGTAAAAACAAGCAGGTAATATGTATAACCCACCTTCCGCAGCTTGCGGCGGCGGCTGACAACCATTACCTCATTCAGAAAAACACAGACGGCGAAATGGCGAGCACAACGCTTACGGAGCTTGACGAGCGCGGCAGGGAAGAAGAGCTTGCGCGTATAATAGACGGACGCGAGGTAAGCGAATTGGCGTTAAAGCACGCGCGGCAAATGCTGTCGGACGCGCGCGGATAAGGAGAATAAACATGGCAAAGAAAATAGAAAGAACGATGAAGGAGTCGTACTCGGTACTGGCGCAGGAGGTCATGCCGATGCAGGCAAACCCCGCCGGCAACGTGCACGGCGGCGAAATAATAAAGCTCATGGACTCGACCGCCGGCGTAGCCGCGATGAAGCACGCGCACACAAACGTCGTAACGGCTCGGATAGCGGAAATTAACTTCAAAAAGCCGATACACATCGGCGAGCTTGTGACGTGCAAGGCGCAGGTAATATACGTCGGACGCACGTCGATGGAAATTTTCGTGACGGTGGAGAGCGAGAACCTCATAAGCGGCGAAAAGCAGATTGCGCTGACCGCTTTTTTCACAATGGTATCACTCGACAAAAACGGCAATCCCGCGAAAGTGCCGGCGCTGTCGCTTGAAGGCGCGGGCGAATACGAGAAAAAGCTGTACAAGGAAGGCGAAAAACGGTACAATATGCGCGGCGGACGCAAAAAATGACGAACAGTTTGTGTTGTAAACGCACCCCAAATATGCTACAATAAACACGTGAAAGGAGGGCGCGCTGTGGCTGACAAAAAGGAAAATATAAAAATTCTGGCGCAGAACAAAAAGGCGCGCCACGAGTATTTCATAGAGGAAACGTACGAGGCTGGTATCGAGCTTTTCGGCACGGAGGTCAAATCGGTGCGAGCCGGAAAGGTCAACATATCCGACGCATACGCGCAGATAACGGGCGGCGAGGTGTTCGTAAAGCAGATGAACATCAGCCCGTTCGAGCAGGGCAATATCTTTAACCGCGATCCGCTCCGCGAAAAGAAGCTGCTGCTCCACAAGAAGGAGATAATAAAGCTCATAGGCTACATCGCGCAGGACGGCTACTCGCTCATACCTCTTAGCGTGTACCTCAAAGGCTCGCGCGTAAAGATGTCGCTCGCGGTCGCGAAGGGCAAGAAGCTCTACGACAAACGCGCCGACATCGCGAAAAAGGACGCGAAGCGCAATATGGACAGAGCGGTCAAAAATTATAACAGGTATTAAAAAGACTAACTATTAAAAGTCAAGAGGGAAAATGAAGATTTTCTAAAAAAATTAGTTAGATAATTGCACATTGAAAA
>CANQQS010000078.1 GCA_947626045.1 uncultured Clostridia bacterium
CGCATGTTCGACCTGAACCCACTCTCCCCCGTCGGAATATTCGGCGAGGATTTGGAGTTCGCGCATTACTTTTTGATTTACCTCTCGCTGCTGCCCGACTTTGAGTTTACGCCCGAGCTGCAGGAAAAGGCTGTGAAAAACCACAAAGCCGCCTCACGGTACGATTTGTCCGATATAACGGTAAACGGCTGCGCTGCGAAAGACGCGGCACTCGGACTGCTCGACGACATGCGCGCGTATTTTAAGGAGCATAAGCGCGCGGTCAACATAATAGATATTCAGCGCGATAAAATCATAAAAAACGAGCGCTACTGCGTTAAGGTATATGAAATGCTGTCATGTGATTTTCAAGATAAAATGCTTGATGTTACAAAAAAATCATCGGGTTAAACCCGATGATTTTTTATTATACGCATATTATCGTATTTGCGTTACCTTGCCCTGTACCACATATCTTGCTCCACTGAAGCTGTAGGAACATGTGGTGAGCGTTATTATGTTGTCGCTTGTCGACATCGGCAGCCATGACGTGTCAATTCTCGACTGACCCCATCTCGCTCTCATGTAGTCACCGTACGCTTTCTCCTCGGGGAAGAATATCGTAAACACGTCGGAGTCGCTCGTCGTCTCAAAGCTCGCGAACACGTCTATCCGGTAATCGTGCTCGTTCGTTATGTAGTACATAACAGGGTGCGCGTTGTAATACCACTGCTCGTCATAATTCTGAAGCGACGCGAACATCGAGCCGTTCTTCATGTTATGACCGTAGATAATGGTATTGATATTCGACAAGTCGGGCGAGTTGCGCGCGTCCATGAATATCGTTCCCGACGAGTTTGACTGATTGTCATACAAGTGCGTCAGATAATATGAATTGTCACTGCTCTGAACAACGGGATAGTTTATCTGAGTGCCGGGGCAGTAAAGCCAGCCTACGACGTTCGCGTTCATCGCTTCAAGCGCCTCAAAATTTACGTCTATCGGCGCGCCGCCGCCTTCTTTCTGCGAAACGTACAGGTCGCTGTCAATCGGCGATACCATTATGCTTGCCAATTCGTCATACTGTTTTTCGCCCTGATTATACTCGTAACCTATCCTTATAACCTGACTTATGGATATAACGCAAGCCAATGCGCACAGAACAGATGTTATGCTTAAAATTACTTTCTTTTTCATATCAATTTCCCTCCCATGCACATTAATCACGTTTTTTCTTAAGCTTTCTCAGCGATACAATCGCTCCGCCTCCGAATACCACAGCAGCCAGCATCCACAGCGTAAGCATATTGTTATCGCCTGTCTGCGGCGTTGTTCCTCCCGACTCTCCGTCCGTATAACGCGGCGGCTCGGTAGGAGCGGGTGTCGGCGTGGCTGTCGGTTCGGGAGTCGGCGTGGGTGCTATTGTGGGCGCAGGCGTCGGCGTTGGTGTGGGTGCCGGCGTTGCCGTAGGCAACGGCGTTGTATCTGTTGTCGAAGCACCGCCGTCGGGCTTTGGCGACGTATCCGGCTTCGTCGTAGTATCATCCGGTTTCGGCGACGCGCTCGGCTTCGGAGTTGACGTCGGACGGCGACCGCTGCCCGGTGGTCTCTTCGGCGTCGGCGTTACTGTCGGTGTGACCGTAGGCGACGCAGTCGGCTTTACTTCGGGTGGCGGCGACGGAGTGACTGTCGGTGCGTGATACGTGTTTATATATACCACACTGCTGTCCTTTGCCGCGGTAATACTGCCGCTCGACGATTCCGCACTGCCCGTATAATTCGCGGTCTCCGCTTCTTCTACCGAGTACGGCGTGCCTTTCGGTATTCCCTTAATCGTAATGCTTTGATCCTTCTCAAGATATACTTTAGCCTCGCCGTTCGCGAATTTTATCTTCTTACTTGTCTCAGTCGCTCCGTCAACAGCGGTAGCGGGACCGTCAAAGTCATATGTAGCTTGAGCAATGCCTGTAAGCTTAATGGTAAATTCAAACGCTATACCGCTTTCAGCCGCGCCTTCCACCTTTTTGCTGACTGTCAGCGAGCCTGTCTGATCGCCCGGAGGATTGTCAGGCTTCGGCGTTGCGGTCGGTTCAGAGGTAGGCGCCGTTGTCGGCGCTACTGTCGGCACTGCCGTAGGCACTGATGTAGGTTCTGCGGTAGGTGTCGCCGTAGGCGCTGATGTAGGCGTGGGCGGATCATGCGGTTTCGGCGTTGATGTCGGTTCGGGTGACGCCGTAGGCTCAGGCGTTGTTGTTGGTGCCGGTGACGCTGTCGGTTCCGGTGACGCCGTAGGCTCAGGCGTTGTTGTTGGTGCCGGTGACGCCGTCGGCTCAGGCGTTGATGTCGGTGCCGGTGATGCTGTGGGTTCCGGTGACGCCGTCGGCTCGGGCGGAATGTCCGGCTTTGGTGTTGTCGTCGGCTCCGGTGACGGCGACGCTGTCGGCTCAGGTGACGCCGTAGGCTCAGGCGTTGCCGTAGGTTCGGGCTCAGGCGACGCTGTCGGTTCCGGCGACGCCGTAGGTTCGGGCTTCACATACGTATTCGTAAATGCCACCGCACCGCCTGCAGTCTCAGTAATTGTACCATTTCCACCCGTCGGTTCCACTGATTGTTCATAATTATCAGCAAGGGCCTCCGTTACGGTATATTCCGTATTGGCAGGTATATTTAAAATTGTGATGTATTCGCCGTCTTTCAGCGTTACTTTTGCCTCGCCGGAAGCGTCAAAGGCAATTTTCTTTTCCGCTCCTTCGGCAGGCTCAACGCCGTTTACGGTCGTCGGATTACCGCTGTAATCATACTCCTGATTAGCAACGGCAGCGGTACTGTTTGCAATTTTAATTGTAAACTTAAACTCCTCACTCTTGCCTTCGGGCGCACCGACAACCGTTTTGCTTACAGACAGAGCTTTCGTCTCAATGCTAGCCGTAACCGCCGCCATAGCGTAACGTCTGTCGAGATACGCCGTATCGGACGTACCTTCTTCCGGCTTCTTGCCGCCAATCGTAACCTTGCCGTCGTCCGTAATGTCAGCCGCAAATTCAGTTACGTTGTGAGTTGTTCCTGTTGTTCCGTTAAGTATCTCTTCGGCGGTTTTTGTGTTATTGTCGCTGAATGATGGGAATTTATCCGCTTGACTTTCCTCGAGAGTACCCTTTGTAATATCGCCGAATGTTATACCGAAGCCTTCGCCGCTTACATACTGAACCTCGTATTCGCCGAGTGGCAAGCCGTATGTTCCGTAACCCTCATTGTACGTTATTGAAACAGGGATTTGAACAGCATTGGGTTCTGCTTCGGGAGTAGTCGGGACTGTATATGTTGCGGTATACGTTCCTATCGTGTCCGTCTCACCCTTCTTGACGAGCTTCGCCTGATATGTAACGGTCTGACCGGGAGCATATTTTTGCAGATATTCAACAACATCTTTCGGCAGCACCATTTCAAACGCGATCTCGCCGCTTACGATATTTGTCGTATACGGGCCGCTCGCGTCAAGCGTTTCTGTTTGCTCCGTACCGGGAGCAGGCTTGAAGTCCAGATCCCACTGATAAACATTTTTGTCTTCCCCGTCTTTTTCTTCCACAACGCCGTTGCCGTTTCTTTCCTCGGCTACAACCGGCGTATATTCTACCGTCAGTCTTGAACGTCTGGGACTTAAGTCGTTCGCTGTACCGTCTGCCGGGTATGACTCATAATCGGTTGTGTTTCCGGGATCATCTATGTCTTGTTCCGTGACATCCTTCCATGTAAATTTCAGCGTGCCGAGCTTATCCTTCTCGTGTTTCGTGCTGTCACCCGTTTGAGTCGTGCTTTCAACGCCCGTATCGGGTATATAGAAGTAGTCATACGATACGCTCCGCATTGCAGGATCTGCATTAGTGGCAGCATTTACTATTTCGTCGATAAGCTCGTCAAACTCATCTTTATCGGGATCATTATTGTACTTCTCATCTTTGTACAGCTGCGCGTAGCGTTTGAGATAGTTCCAGTACCAAGTGCTTTCCTTTGTACCGGTCTTATCCCACATATCTCTTATGCTTTCGCCGAGCTTTCTTGCAACGCCCTCGTTTGTAAGCTCCTCGCCCATGAAAATTACCTGTCTGTCTTCGGTAATTTCCACATCGGGGACTTTTACGTTTACAGCCGTTCTCGGGAAGCCCTTCGAGGGATAGTTTGTAATAGCTCCGCTGCCGGTTGCGGGGTTACGCTGCGAGTCGTCAGTGCCGGAAGAAGATTTTCCGCTGTCGGAGTCGCCGGGGCGATTCGGTTGGATTGCTTTAAAATCGGGATATACGTAGTTTTCATCCCCGATGTTACCGTTTGTGAGAACAGCGTTGCCGCCGATAAAGTCGTCCTTCGCCTTGATTGTAACCTGCGCATTCCACACCGGCAGAATTGTGTCATTCTCCGAGCAGCCGGGGATCCTCTGTTCGCTCCAGTCGAGATAGTACATATTCTTTGTATCAGCATAGCGGAGCTTCGCTTTCGCGCCCTCTATCTTGCTGTCGGAGCTGAGTGTTATGGCTGCCGAATTTCCCGTAATCGTCTGTGTCAGAATGTTCGGATTTTCTTCGTCCTGAATAAAGCCGCTATATTCCTCTTCGGGAGCCGCGCTGTCGGCTGTTTTCTCAACCGTGACGCTGCCGTTATTTTCAAGCTTCCATACGGAGCCGTACGCGTCAACGAGATTGAATCTCGGATCGATGTAATCCTGAACGTAGTACTCGTCCAAATCGTCGGCTATTTCCTCGCCTATGGTTTCAAATACGTCTTCCAGTTCTTCGGAGTTATGACCTACATATACATATCTATATTTGCCGTTTTCATTGGCTTCTGTATTCGCCGGAGCTTTAAGAGCTTCTTCGCCTTCGGAATTTGCCTTATATTCGCCCGTGAGCGACGCAAGGAAGGTGAGAGCCTTGTTGTAATCTTCATTTCCTGCCTGAACCGTTCCGCCGGCGAGCATTACGGCTATAATCGTATATTCATCTTGAATTTTTGGGGCGTCATGCTCGGAGCCGTTTCCTTCTCTGTATATCTTTGCGGCTTGTACCGCAGGATGGTTTTGTAAGTTATCTGCATAATTATCATAATCGGTATCTTTACCGTCCGTGAACACGATAAGATATTTTTTCGTGTTCGGATCGGGATCAACGCCATCCGCCAAGCAGTCGTAGTACGTCTGGAATCCCGCTGAGGTCGATGTGTTACCTGTCAGCACGTAATTGTACTGTCCGTCGTCGTTCGCCGTAACGCCGTTGGAGTCGCTGCCGTCGCCGCGCTCGCGGTTCAGTATTGAAATAGCGTCCTGTGCGTTAGGCGTCCAGTTGAGAAGGTTAAACTTCTTGTATTCTTCTTCGTGACCGTTACTAAACGTGTCTTTGCTGTCGGAGTAACGCTGCGTGCTGAAACGTACCGCTCCTATGCGGCTGCCGGGCGAGTTTTCGTTCAACTTTGTAACGAATCTTCCGAGAGCGTGCTGGAGTACCTCCGACTTAACTCTCGTCGTGTTTTTCTTCATATATACGTGCGACCAGCCGTTCGCGTCCATACCGTTGTTGCCGGTGCTGTAGAAGCAGCAGAGGTGGCCGTTATCGTCAAGGAAGAACTTCAGCGGCTCGAATTGCGTAGGCTGATAGTAATAATATCCGCCGCTCGGCGTTCCTTCTTCTCCGGCGATTTCGGAATTGAGTTTACCCTCTGCGTTTACTTCCGGATTCTCAGTATCATAGCCGTTATAATAGTACGGCTTCGCTTCTTTTCCTTTTTCGGTATCCTTATCCACGTCGTTTCTCAGAGCGTCCATGGTTTTCGCCGTGCCCGTTTCAAGGATATGATTCCACTGCGAGGTTGACGATACATAGTACCAGCCTGCTCTTTCGCTTTCGGGAGTATCGTTTAACCGATCCTTAAGTATAGCCGTCGCTGACCCGCTTGCGTTCGCGCTGAAATAGAGCAAGCCATCCTCCGGCACAACCGCCGTCGGCGTAAGCTCCCACGGATGCGCCTGCATCTCACTTGGGTTCTTTGTTACTTCGGCGTTGTTCTGATACATGGTGTAAAGCTCGCTTACTTCGTCACTTGTCAGAGCCTCTTTGAATATGTATACGTTGTCAACGTACAGATCCTGTCCGTCGTATTCATCCTGCAAGCCGTTAAGGATGATACTGCTATCTGCGGGCAAATCTATAGTCAAATCATAGCCCAATTCGCCGTGATTATGGCTGGAATTGTTGCCGTCATCTGCAGGGATAACGCCGTCTGTATATACCTTTACATTTGTTTTGCCGGTAACTTCGTCATGATCAAATGTAAGCGTATATGTAATAGGTGTATTTTTATCAACAATCGTGTCAAAATCCTTCATGCTGTAAATCGGTGTGCCGTTTCCACTTTCGCTGATTTTCAGTCTTGAGTCGCTGCTGGTGTTTCCTCTGTGTATATTTATATAACGTTGATTTGATGTATCGGAATTGTTAAGCGGACCTATATACAATATATTATCTTCTTGAGCGTTGTGACCACTTACAGCTTCGGATTCACTACCGCGCGCATGTGTGGAACCCAACTTAAAAGATATGGTAAAGCTTTTGCTTCCCACTTTACCAAGAAGAAGCGATTTATTCCTATCGGTATTGTCTTTACCATACGATACGTTAAAGCCGAGACTTTCATTCCAGTTTAATTGATTCCAAGGTGCGGTTTCCTTGTTGGAATTTGTATCGTCTTTTATTTGGGTGCCGGAATCGGCAAATGCTATACTTTCAGCGCTGACTGATGAAATACTTTGCGCATACCAATCTTTATCGTTGGTTGTATCATTCATATATTTACGGTTTATGCCCCACGTTCTTGCATTGTCCGAATCTGCATGTGTTGCGCCGCCGCGAAATAGTGTTTCCTTCTGGAAATCGTAATATCCCACGAGATTGGAATATCCCGGCATACCGTCTTCTGTCGGTCTAATTTCACCCGTATGACGAAGCGACGCGTCCGTGCCGTCCCAGTAGCCGATAGGCACGTACTCGTTTGTGCTCGGGCGTTTGTCGAATATGTAATAGCTGTAGCCGGTATAGCTGAGAGACGAGTTGTCTGTGTTTTCGGTCGGGTTTATTCCCGTGTTGCTTTCTTCTAAGCTCGGGTTGGCGCCATTGAGAATTGTATTGACTTCCTCGTTGGTAAGGATTTTGTCCGATATATCGGTGGCGCCTGTAACGCCGTCCATTTTGACTTCTATTGCTTCCAGAGTGGCATCCGCATCAAGCTCCTCAGGTATGCCGGTATGACCTTCAAACAGCTTACCGTCGGTATGTGTAATTTTATCAAATGCTTTGTTGTTCTCGGTACCCACAGATGAGAACGCCATACTTCCCGACGCGTCGAGAATAAGACCTACGTTCGCCTTGTTGTTGCCGACGAACCAGGACTCCAAATCGAGCCGGTATGTGCGATCGTCCTCGCTTAAAACGGAAGCCGTTTTGTCGGTATGCAAGCCGAGCGTGGTCTTGTAAACCTTCGCGTCGGTAAGTGGGGTTTTTGTCCAGTCGATAGTTCCTTCGGTGCTGCCGCCTACCGAAATGTCCCCGGCTGTCAGGCGTTCGGTTACTCTTGTCTGCGCTGTTGTTTCATCAGCGGTTTTCATTATATATTTTCCGTCCGCGTCCGTTATCGGGGTGTTTGCCAAATCCGCGTTCGTTGCCGCGTCCCTTGTTCCAACGGGGTAGCCCCATGCCGCGGCGGTGTCCTGCTCGGGATTGTTTAAATCGTCCAAGCCGCCGTAAACAGTCTCGTCAGCCGAGCCCGCTACCTGCACGCCCGCGCTTTTGAAAAACGCGTGCGCCTTTACAATGTGAATATTGGGAGTGTACTTTATAACCAGGTTGCCGTTTTCGTCAATCGACGCGGCGTCCTGTCCCGCGGAAATCGAGAAGCCTTCAAATTCCTCGTCGGTGATCTTGCAATCTTCGGGCTTTATTGTAATGCTGCCTGTTGCGCTGTCGAAATTCGCACTTCCTTCTTCAAATGTGCCTTCGCAGGTATAGTCGTCATCAGATGTTTGATAAATACACCCTTTCAGCTCCACCGCGTCGGTTTCGCTGTCGGAATGCCATGCGCGGACAAGATATTCCATAACCGTTGTTCCGGACTTTGGATTACCGTCTCCTTTAAAGTCGTACGCCGAAACGGGAAGCGCAATATTCATCATTGAAATCATGGTGAACATACACATAATTCCCGCCAGCGCTCTGCGCCGAACCGACTTTGCAAATGCTCTTCCAAAACTCTTTTTCAGCTTCATTGTCGTCTCTCCTTATTGTTAAATTGCACCCCCCCCCCGCAAAAATTGCATATCAAGGGAGTTTACGTTATAGTATATATGTGAGAATATTATAACAAAAAAATCGACAGCAGTCAATATATTTTCGTATATTTTTGAATAAAAAACCGTCTTTTTCAAAAATTATTGCATATAACAACATCTCCCGATTGTTATCGGGAGATGCCGGTGTTTTCCTTTTATTTTGCGCTGTATGAAGGCGTCCATTCGCCGAAGTATTCCTCGTCGCTCATTACCGTGTAACCGTTTGACGACATTGTGCCGTTGGGGTTGAAATCCGTGCCGGACGAGTTGACCGCCGTTCCGTCAGCTTTTTTAACGTTGTTTACATAGAGAATCGAGAATGAGAACGGCTTGTTTTCCTCCGCTTTTCTCATTGCCACCCACGTTCCGGGTACGTCCGTGCCGCTCGCGATTGTAACGCCGTCAAACACAACCTGACAGTTTTCGCCGCCCCAGTTGCGTCCCCAGCCGCCCGCTTCGAAGCTGTGCTTGTAGTACTTCGATTTCGTAACGGTGCAGTTGCGCATGAGATAGCCG
Organism: uncultured Clostridia bacterium; assembly: GCA_947626045.1. Taxonomy (GTDB): domain Bacteria; phylum Bacillota; class Clostridia; order UBA1381; family UBA1381; genus Hominilimicola. The sequence continues at coordinate 8,861 of CANQQS010000078.1, forward strand.
TTTGCTTTCAAATTCGGCGTTCCCGCTGTCGGCGTTTCGGCTGTTTTACATGCGGTGATGTAGCCGCCCTTGGCATTGCCGGTGTAGCCGTGCCATGCGAGCGTACAGTTGTCAAAGATTACGGAGTTGCCGCCGAATATGTAGTCGGTGCCGCCCTCGATGTAGCAGTCCTTGAAGTAGCCGACGTTGTTCGTGAACAGTGTGTCCTGCGATGAGATAAACTCGCAGTTCTTAAACTCATAATTGTTGCCGTCAGCCGCCATTGCCGCCGCGCGTTCAACCGCGCTCGTCGTGAGCGGATCAAAGCCCTTTACCGTTCTGTCGGGCTTGCTGTCAGTGTCGCTGTAGACGCTCGGCTCAACGCCGTCGTCAAGCTCCGCCTGCACGATTTGACAGTTGAAGGAGTTTGCGAATATTACGTTCTCCGCCTTGAAGTAGTCACCGGTGACACGCACAACGGGGCCCCAGCGGTCAACGTTGCCCTTCTTTGTTTTCTGTACGGCTAAGTCCTCGCTGTAGTAGCCGCCCTTGGCATGTTCCGCGTCGTCGCCCGACTCGCCCGCTGCGCTGTAATATCTGTAGCCTATGCCGTAGTAGAACGTGATTATCGGCTTGTATTCGTCAATCGCGGCTTTGAGCGTCACGTAGTCAGCGTCGATTATCGCCTGTTCTTGGTATACGCCGTTGTCGAGCAGTATCGTAACTCTGCCGTCCTCGCCTTCCGGTCTGTCCGTCATATTCTTTATCGCCGCAACCGCGTCGTTTATGCGCGTGTACGTTCTGTCCCAGCCGACCTCTATCGTCTCGGTAAACGGAACATCTCCGAGATTTTCGGTGAGCAGTATGTTTTTGAAGCAGCCCGTCTCGCCCGACGGGAGCTCGTACTCGCCCGAAAGCGGCGATAACGTGTAGCCGTCCGCGTTTTCGGCTGTTACCGTGTATGTTTTGCCCGGCTTTAAGAGCGCGCTGTAGCGGTTGTTGTCTATTTTGTTGGCGGTGTATACGGTGTTGTCCGTTTTGTCGGTAAATTTCAGCGTTACGCCGCTTAAATCGAGCGTTGTTTCATCGTTCGGCGTGTATTCGTGAACGACAACGTCGCCTGTCACGAGCGTCGAGTTGAGGTCGGCGATTTTTACGTCGTGCTGCGTTTCACCGTTTACCGTTACGGTTGAAGTCACGGGCTGCAAGCCCGCGATTTCCACGCCGTCTGCGTCAACGATCGATACGTTGTAGGTTTTGCCGTTTTCAACCGCTATCGCATATGTGGCGGCAAAGTCCACCTCATATTTGTTATTCGGGTCGGACGCGTCGGTGAACACGATTTTCGCGCTCTCCATGTCAGTGCCGCCCTCGTGGGTGATTGTGCCGTAGAGTTTCGCATCCTTATAATCAACGAATATGCCGTAGACAAATTTATTGCTTCCTCCGCCTACTATATATACTTCCTGTGTCGTATCGGCAATTTCAACCGACATGGAAGCTGTTTTTCCGTTTGTGGGATTTTCGCTTCCCGTAACGAGATGGTTTGTCGTGTCACCCTGACAGATATACAGCTCGCGCTTTGTGCCGTCCGAATTGGTCGGCGCGGTATACGCGACCGTCACGGTACATTCCGCCTCGGGTTTAAAGTGGAAATTGCGTCTGTTGTCATTTCCGCCGCCCGCGCGCCAGCATTGTCCGTTCGCGAATGTATATGTTTTTCCGTCTGTATGTGTATATGTAAATTCGCCGTTATTGGCGTTTACCCAATCTCCGTAGCCGCTTAAGCCTTCATACGGTCCAAATTCTGTTCCGTCCGCCGCTGCTGTAACTATATCGTTAAGCGCCGAGTCGGTTACGACCCACGCCTTGCTTTCGGGTATGTTTACCGTCGGGAAGGTCGGCTCGGCGGTCGGCGCCGTTGTCGCTTTCGGCGGCGCTGTCGGGTGCGGAGTAGGCTTCGGTGACGGCGTCGGAACGCTCGGGTCGGGCGTAGCCGCGCCGGTAAAGGCCGCTTTCATGTCCGCGAAATATGTATATATTCCCGAGTCCGCGCTTTCGCGGCTTACGAGACGTATTGCTTTTACGTTTTTGTCCGCAATATCGGACGGTACGGGTACGTTGGTGTTTTCAAACACAGCCGCGCCGTCGGGGTCGTAAAGACTCGCCGTTACTGTCGGATCGGTTCCGCTGTAAGATACTTTTACAACCGCTTTGAACCAGCCTGTTTTTGTTGATGTGAGTGTGGTCTCGCCTGCTGTGCCGAATGTTCCGCCCGAGCCTGCGGTTACCGCTTCGACGATTTTACCGCTGTTTTGAGCTTCAGACGCGGAGGCGCTTTCAAGTACTATCCTGAATCCCGCGCTGCCGCTCGCGTAATATGCGTACGTTTCAAACGTCATCGACGAGCCCGAAACCATTGTTTTGTTATAGATTTGATATACGTTCCTGCGCACGCCGAGAGCCGTTTTTCCCTCGTATTCCGTTTCGTCCTTAGCTCCGTCCGCGCTCGTGTCGTTCGCCTGTCCCTGAAGCCAATCGTCGTATATTTTCTCAGGCAGGATAGTCGGTATGGTTGTGGGTGAAGGTGATTCGGTTACATCGGGTTCAACCGATGGCGAGGGTGAAACCGTTGCTCCGGTTGTCGGTGTCGGCATTGGTGATACCGTCGCTTCGGTAGTAGGCGTTGGTAATACCGTTGCTTCCGTTGTTGCAGTCGGCGTAGGCAATGGTGTGGTCGTCGCTTCCGCAGTCGGCGCAGATGTCGGTTCGGGTGATGTGCTTACGTCAGGTTCGACTGACGGCGAAGGTGACGCGCTTGCGTCGGGTTCGATTGACGGCGAGGGTGATTCGTCCGTGCCGCCGACAATTACGGGCGCGCACAGCGGCGTCATTCCATTAAGGGAATCCCACAAAAATACCTTGTCGGCTTCTATTCCCTCTATTGTTATTATGCCGTTTTCCGCGTCCGATACATTGGCGTATTTCACGGCGGTAAGCGCACCGCCCGTGTAGCGCGCGGCTATTACCGTACCGTTTTCGGCGTTCAAAATTTCGGCTACGGTATTGCCGTTCTCCGTGTATGCACGCGTTATCGCCTCACCCTCCGCGAATGACGCGGTGGGTATAAGCGCAGCCATCATACATACGGCGGCTGTAAAAGCAATCATTTTTCGTTTCATCAAGGTTTCCTCCCGATTCTTTTTTTATTATTATAATATCTGAAAAAATTGTTGTCAAGGTTATGTGGATTTTTATCCGACGACGTTGATTTTGCAGCGGCTTCTTTCGTCGTCAATGATTATCTCGCCTATGCTGCCGGCGGTAATGCTGCCGCTGTACGGATTTTTGACGCTTGTTATACTGCCCTTTACGGTCGCTGTCACGTCGCTTTTTTCAAATGACAGGTCGCAGTCGATCATTTCGCAGTCCTCCAGCACAAGTCCTTTCGCGTAACAGAGTGGCTGCGTACCCTTTATCTTGCAGCGCACAAGGCGCAGGTTTTCACTGTACCACGCGAGGTACTCGCCGTTTACGACACTGTCGTAAACCGTCACGTTTTTGCTGTGCCAGAACGCGTCCTTCGTGTCGAGAACGGAATTGCGTATTGTCATGTTTTCGACGTACTGGAACGAGTACTTGCCCGTCATTTTTAGATTTTCGATTTCCACGTTCCGGCAGCGCATGAACGGATATTCGGACGTGAGCGTGCAGTTTGTGAGCTTTACGTTTCGGCAGAACCAGCCGAACTCCACTGAGTTAATATCGCACCTTTCGAGCGTTATATTGTCGCATTCGCGCAGCGCCTTGATGCCGCCGAGACGCGTGTTTTTGATTTCAATATCATTGTCGTACCAAAGCGCGGCGCGGCATGTGTCGGTCATTTCGCAGTCCGTTATCAGCGCGCGGCGTGTGTGCCAAAGTGGATAACGGAGCTTAAACGTGCAGCCCTCTATTTCAAGGTCGGACGTTTCCTTGAGCGCCGATTCGCCGTCAGCCTCGCCCTCAAATGTACAGTTTACGAGATGTGCGCCGCTTATTCCGTAAAACGCGCGCTCCTCGTCGGTCGTTTCGTTTATGTAAGTTTGCATTGTCACTGTTCTCTCCTTATTCAGTCATGCATATATTTTACAACAAAATTACCGAAAATGCAATTACTTATATCTCATTTGCCGATATTATCTTTTTAATTCAAAAAAGATGTTGACATATAGGGATTTTTATTGTAAAATATCTTAAGTACATGAAAGAGGTGTTAATTATGCGTTACGAAATGTCCGCAAAATTAAATACACTACTACTAAGCTGAACGGGCAATGGTGTCTTCAGTTTGGTTTTTCTGTACTGTATAAGTATTGGAATTATGCTGGGTCCCATTGCGTGGCTCAGCTTTTTTGATGAATATCG
>CANQQS010000079.1 GCA_947626045.1 uncultured Clostridia bacterium
GGGGCAGCGATGTGCCGTACCTTCAAAGCGTGCCGAGCGTCGGCGACATCGAGTCGCCCAAATACCTAAGCTCCCTTACATTGAGCGCGGAGGACTTCAAGACGACCGCCGAGGAAACGCTCGACGGTACTGACTGGTCGAACCCGCTTTTTTCGGACATCGAGCGCAGCAAGGCGGGCGGCATAATAACGCTGAAAATCGGCGGCGTGAGCGTGCGCGGCACCGACTTCCGCACAATGTACGGACTGCGCTCCACAAACGTTGAGCTTACGGAAAAGGACGGCAACGTTATCATGAGCGTGCGCGGCTACGGCCACGGCGTGGGAATGAGCCAGTACGGCGCGGACTACATGGCGAAAAACGGGAGCAGCTACGATGAAATATTAAAAACGTACTATACGGGTATAGAAATTACAAAGAAATAATCGGTCGTCGCCAAATTGCACAAATTCAGTGTAATTTTTTGTATATAACGGAGAAAAAATAAATTGTCAATTCTGTTGAGAATTTTCTTGATTTGTAGTAAAATAGAACTATTAAGAAACTATAGAGAAGGAGAATAAAATTATGAGGAAAAGGATTATAAGCGCGCTTCTGTGCATCGCAATGACAGGCACGGTCTGCGCGTCACTTTCCGTAACGGCTCTTGCTGACGGAGCGAACGTACCGCAGTATCAGGAAACCGCGCGTGAAATGGAAAAGCTCAACCGCGGACTTATCGCGGTTAAGAACACGAGCGGCGTGTATTTGGCGTGGCGTCTTTTAGGCGATGAAAGCCTTGACAATCAGGCGTTCGACATTTACAAGAACGGCGCGAAGCTCACAACCACCGGCGTTCACGACGCTACATGCTATACAGATACAGCCGGTACGGTAAACGACAAATACGTTGTTGTCCCCGCGGGTAAGGACATAGCAGGCGAAACAGAGGTACAGGCTGAGCAGACAAAAGGCACCGATGCTTATACATATTTTGAAGTCCCCATTTCAAAGCCGACCGATATAGCGCATGCGAACACAGATGCTTTATCGGATTATACAAACGGTGCTAATGACGCGAGTCTCGGCGACCTTGACGGCGACGGCGACTATGAAATTGTGTTAAAATGGGATCCGGTTGACTCGAAGGACTCAAACAGCGGAAACACAACGGGTCACTGTGTATTTGACGCTTATGAGATTGATCCGAACAACGGCGGCTATATGTGGCGTATAGACATAGGCAACAACATTGCCGCCGGCGCGCATTATTCGCAGTTTATGGTATACGATTTTGACGGCGACGGCAGATCGGAAATGGCGACGCTTACCGCCCCCGGCTCATATGCGCTTGTTAAGAACGACGCGGGCGAGTGGGAAAAGATTTACGTTACGACCGTCGGTGACACGGAAACAATCAGAAACGCCGACAATAACGCGACTACATTAAGAAAGGGCAACAACAACGGCCCCGAGTATTACACGATATTTGACGGCGAAACGGGCAAACCGTTATATACGACGGACGCAATTCCGCTCGGCAGAGAGGACGGCGGCGACTGGGGCGATAGTAAGATGAACCGAAGCGAAAGATACCTCGCGGCGGTAGCGTACCTCGACGGCGTACATCCGAGCCTTATAGAAAGCCGAGGCTACTACGATCAAGTTATAATCCGTGCATATAATTGGGACGGTGAGGCGTTATCACTATTTTGGGAACATGACGGCAGAGCAAATAACGCTAATACGATGTACGGACAGGGTAACCATAACTTGTCCATAGCGGATATAGACAACGACGGAAAGGACGAAATTGTGTGGGGTTCGGCATGTCTTGACGACGACGGCAAAACCGTTCTCGGCAACACGCGTCACGGACACGGTGATGCTATACACGTTTCGGACTTCAACAACGACGGCAATCAGGAAGTCTTTTCCGTAAAGGAAAAGTCTTCGGGATTTGCAAACGGTATACAGCTTAGAAATCCCGTGACAGGCGAGATGATATGGAGCAAGTCCGTAACAAGCGATAACGGTAGAGGAGCTATGGACAATATCGATGACGCTTATGCTTCCACGCACCCCGATGCGCTTGCTCTCGGCTGGGACGCTAACAGTCCCGGTGCGTACGATTTAAAAGGAAACCAGGTAAATGTAAAACCGAAAGGCAGCTCAAGAGGTTTTTGCAACTTCTTCACATACTGGGACGCAGATTTGGGACGCGAGCTTTTGGACGATAATCAGATGGCTAAATATGACGCATCTACGGGCAACACAAACAGAATATTCTTCGCGGGAAATGTCGGTTATCTCCCCGGCAGCTCAAATAACGGTACCAAACAGACACCCGGTCTTGTAGCTGATTTATGGGGCGACTGGCGCGAAGAAATTATAATGCGCGACGGAGACGAACCGCATCTCAGAATCATAACTCCGACAACACCGACGACATACCGCCTTACAACGCTTATGCACGACAGTCAGTACAGATTGGCTATCGCATGGCAGAACGTAGGCTACAACCAGCCGCCGCACACAAGCTACTACATAGGCTCGGCTGCGCTTGCGACGGACGAGAGCGGCAACAAGCTCAACTACCTTGCTCCGGCGACGCCGTTTACAAAGGTTAAGTACGCAAGCTCTGTTATTGAAAATCCGGTAACGGGTATCACTCTTTCGGAGAGCGATCTGAAACTGGAAAAGGGACAGACTGCGACAATTCAGGCAATAATTGAGCCGGACAACGCAGACAAGAAAACGGTAACATGGGAGAGTTCGGACGCGAACGTGGCGACCGTATCAAACGGCATGATTACCGCTGTCGGCAGAGGTACGGCGACGATTACGGCTACGGCGAAGGACACAACGGCAGGCACGTTCTCGGCGACATGTCAGGTTGAGGTTTACGCTACCGACGTAACGGGAATCAATATGCCCGGCTATGACAACATCACAATCATGCAGGGCGGCACGACTAAGATTACCGCCAATGTTGTTCCGTCATACGCTACGGTTAAGACGATTAACTGGTCGTCAACAAACCCGAATGTGGCGACGGTTGATTCCGACGGCGTTGTAACGGGCGTAAGCTCAGGCTCGACGATTATCAGAGCCGTAACAGCCGACGGCGGATTTATGGGTGAAAAGGTTGTCAGTGTCGCGGGTAATCTGACCGATAAAACAGGCGATAATGAGTTTGAGACGACAAATACAGACGCTAACACAACCTTCAGCGGAACAGCGAACAGCGCCTCATTCAAGCATACTGAGGCAAAGGCTCCGGCAGAGTTCCATAAGGATTTTGAACCTGTTACGGATACGAAATCAACGCTTCACTTCCAGTTCACGACAGGCGGAGACAAGATAGACGGCAAGTATATTTGGCTGGCAGGTCACGAGTATAATACGTATATTAAATTCCTCGACACCGAGGGCAATAATATATTGACAGTCAGAGAAACACATAAAAACGGAAGCGGTACGGGCGTCAGCACTCAGTATACACTCGGTGAAGGCGGCGAGTACAATAGCGTGAGCGACTGGAAGAAAATTGCCGACGGAGAAAACAATCCGTTTAACAGAAGCCAGATAAGATGGGATGTAACGCTTGAAATTGACAAAGCGGCGGACAGCGCGACAATAACATGGGCGGGCTGCAACAGTGATTTTGTACCTGACGTAACGCATCAGTATACATTCCCGCTTAACGGCGCAACCTTTAAGACCTTAAAATACGAAATGGACAATATAACCGATTGGGTTTCGGGTTCGCCGTCGCTCAGAAACTTATCTTACACAGAATCTGTTCCAACAGAAGGTGTCGGCAGTACGCTATATGACAAGTCAACCATAGGCGATAACAAATGGACAGACGCGGATCTCACCGACTGGACGTTTGAGGGTACAACAAGACCGACTGTTGACAATAACAGATTGTTCTATAACCCGACGCAGCCTTCGGAGAGCTACAGCGCGACAAAGACGTTTGAAATAGCTGAGGGCGCGCTTGTAACGTACAATACTCATTGGAGTTTTTCAAGTCAGGTAGGTGAAAATACTGAAAACGCGCAGTATCTTAAATTCGGAAATATCGCGTTGGGCTGGAAGTCGGATTACGGAGTTCATCTGAGTACCGACGGCGGCGCGACGTGGGGTGCGGACGTTATATTCCAAGGCGCAAACAGAGTGGATTACGACAAGGAAGTAACGCTTGTATACGACTCGCAGAATAAAAAGGTCGTAAGTCTGTTGTTTGACGGTACGCCCGTGACGCTCCCCGCGGATTTGGAAATTACCGAGGATATTAAATCGGTGAGCTTCGGATTTAACAAAGCTGCAAATACTCAAAATTGGGGCTATCCCAACGGATTGGGTAAAGTAACCGTTCTCCAGTTTGTTGAGGGAGCGGAGCAGCCGAATCCTCCTGCTCCCGACATTCCCGATCCGCAGGGCGACAGCGTGAAGATTACAGACGTAACCGAAAATAAAGTGGATATTTCCTACTCGACAGCCGAGGCGCATGACAGCGTTTCGCTTATCGGCGCGCTCTACGACGGAGATAAGCTTGTTGAAGTTAATGTAAAGGATATTGCAAATCCTGAGGCAACAGTGGCTTTGCCGGACAGCTTGACATTTGAAGCCGACGCGTCAAAGTATGATGTAAAAGTGTTCTTGTGGAATTCGATTGACGGTATGACTCCGATATGTGCCGCAGCAGTATACGCTCCGATGCCCGACACGGGTGATGAGCCGGATCCCGACGCGTCACCTGCGCCGGAAATAACAGAATGATCAATATTAACAGAACAAAAGTTTAATGCAGCAGGGCGGTTTTAAACCGCCCTGTTCCTTTTCGTTTAAAAATAAGAAGCCCGAGGTTTTCTCGGGCTTCAATCTGTATTATTGAACGTTTATCGTATACATTTTCGATGTTTCGTGATCCTCGGCGTAAACCTTGATTGTAACAGTGTCCGATACCGAAATCGTTTTCGGTACCGCGTCGTTTATCAGCGCGTCGTTGACGTACACAAGACCGTATTTGTCGGCGGGAGTTGCTTTTAACGTGACGCTTTCCGCGCCCGACGGAAGCGTAAGCGTATATTCGGTCGTGTCGGGACTGAACGCGGGCGAGAGCGCACCCTCGTCGAATGTCAGTTCCGAAAGCGATGCGTTCGTGCCGTAGTCGGTCACGATTTTTACCATGCCGCATATTTTCGGCGCGTCCGTGCCCTTGTCGGCGCGGAATATGATGTGGAGCGCGTCGCGTCCCTCTATCGTACCCGACGCCGCAGGCGAAGCCGCGTTTACAGACGCTTCGGGGATTTCGTAAAGCACCGTTTCGTCCTTGCCCGAAGCGGTCACGTCGGCGAGTTTTGTATCTCCGACATATATTGTCATCTGCTTTCCCGTGTCGCTCGAATGATACGTCACCGACAGATAATTCTTAACGCCTTTTTTAACCGCTATCGGGTAATCGACGTAGCCGCCGCTCGAAATCGCGCGGTAATTTACCATATCGCCCGTACCCTCAACGCCTGTGGATTTGTCCTGCGTGTAGCCGTGTCCGTTCTCCTGCTGGTCGTGCGAAGGCTCGATCGAGTCTATTATAATATTTTCATCGCGTCCCTTTTGCTTGTCGGCGAGTATCTGCGCCTGCTGCTCGTCGGCGGTCATGCCCGACACGTACCAGTAAATGCCGTAACGCTCATCGTAACGCTTGTAGTGCGGTGTAAATACAAGCGGTTGGTCGGTGTTTTTCATTGTAAATTCGAGCTTGCCGTCGGTCTTTACCATATTTTCGTCGAGATTATTAAGCCAATCCTCGCGCGTGCCGTAATCGGAGTCGATTATTACGTACTCGTTCACGTCCGCCTTAGTTTTCGGCTTTCTGACCGCCATGCCGTGGCTTTCCTCGGTCATGTTATCCCTGCCGAGTCCAACGCTCAGAACAGTCGGTCCGTATTTGAACGCGGTCACGGTGTCGTTGTCGGCAAGCCCGTACGCGCGCACTTCCATCGGCATTGTGATTTCTATCGTGTCGCCCGCTTTCCACTCGCGGCTTATTGTGACGTAACCCGCCGACTGCGTATATTCGTAATCTTCGCCGTTTATCTTGATCGTCGGAGCGGACGCGCACCATTCGGGAATACGCAGCGCCACCGACGCGCTCTGCGTACCGCCCGAGATCGGCTCGACCGTAATAGCTGACGTTTCGCCGTCTGGGAGCGACGAGGCTTGCGTGAGCTTTATATTGTTGTCCTTATCGGTCAAAACGGAGCTGATGTACTGATTTACAACGACCGCGCCGTCCTTTTTATAGTAAATGCTGTCCGTAAGCTTCGTGAAGTTTTCCATGCCCGAGCCGGTGCAGCACCAGAAATCCGTCCACGGCTTCGAGAATACCTTAAAGTAGCCTGTCGCCATCGGCTGGAAGTACATCGTCATGCCCGTTTCGGGGTTTTGGCTCGACACGATAGCGTTGAGGAACGTGCCTTCGTAGTAGTCCTCGTACTTCTTGTCGCCCGTCAGCTTGTACAGCTCGCGCGAGAGCTTGAGCATATTGTAGGTGTTGCACGTCTCGCAGTTTACGTTGTTGCGGTATGCGTTTTCAGTGTGCGCCGCGCGGAAATGCTCGTTTTCGCTGTTGCCGCCGGTGATATAGGAGTGGTCGTTTACGACTATATCCCAAAAGTTTTCCGCGACTGCGAGATAATATTCCCTGTTACGCGCCGCGTCGGGAGCGTCCGTTTCAAGCTGACCGTTCGTCGCGTCGATAGCTCTCACGCGGTTGAGCGCGCCGATAATTTTCGGGATCGTCGTGTTGGCGTGCTTGTTCGCGAGTACATCGTTGTGATTGTAAATGCTGTCGAACAGGCTCACCTCGTCGAACATATGCGCCGCCTTCGCGTGATTGGGATTTTTCGTAATTTTGTAAAGCTCGTAAAGCGCGTCGTTCATGCCGCCGTACTCGATGTTTAATACACGCGCCTGCATTGACGAACTGTAGCTTCCGACTCTGTTGTAAACCCACGTGCCGAGCGCGTCAGCCATCTCCAGCGCCTTTTCGTTGCCCGTCAGCTTATACGTATCGACAAGTCCCGCGAGTATCTTGTGCATCGTGTACCACGGCACCCACGCCTCGGTTGTGATATTCGTCTTTTTGTTTTCAACGTTGTCAAACTGCGTTTCGCCCGTTACCACCTTGCCGCCGCTCCACGCGTTTGTTGTCGCGAACAGATAGCCCTTCTTTACGGTATTGCCGTTTACAGTCGTGTCCTCCTTGATCTGCGCTTCGTACAATGCGTCGATTAAATCATTCGACATTTTAAGCAGTCCCTCGTCGCCGGTATTGTTATAGCCCTGCGCGACAGCCGTCATATAGTGACCGACCGCGTGACCCGCGATAAGGCTCGTTTCCCAGCCCGGGTAAGTGTCGGACGTGTCGGACAGCCCTGCCGTGCGCCTGAAGCCCGACGCGAGCTTGTTTACGTCGAAATCGTTCAGATACGCCGCCATTTTTTCCGTGCCGTTGATGAGATACTCGTCCTTCATCTCAACGTCCGTCATGCTGTAATCGGAAAGTCCCGTAATTGACGGCGCGGCGAGAATTGTCACGTTAAACGTCTTTGTGTAAACCGCGCCGCCGTTTTTGACCGTCGCGGTAAGCGTTACACGTTTGTCGGCTTCGCCCGACGCGGGAGCGGTTATTATCATATCCACGCCGATCACAGACGCGTCGGAGCACGTCCATGTAATATCGCTGCCGTTAGCGCCATTTATCGGAAGCGCCGCAGCAGCGGTAAGCTCGGTCGTGCCGAAATCAAGGTCGGCGCAGTCCTTGTAAGCCGCCTTTATCTCATCGGCGGTGCATGTTTTATTGTAAATTTTTATCTCGTCCATATTCCCCTTAAAATACTTGTCGCTCGCATAATGCGATTTGCCTATGTAGTTCGATGTTTCGCTTATCGCCGTCTTTTATAACCGACCGACAGAACAAATTTCGCCGACTTTCAAAATAATTGTTATTGCCTGCTCGAGTGTACAATATTCCTGCGGTTCAAAATAATTATTTCCGACACCGCTCATAAATTTATATTTTGTCATAGTATAAACACCGTCACGCGCCCAGTCCGAAATCATATTATCATCATTATATACTGTAATTTCCGATATTTCTTTGAATCTTTCCAAATCGGAAAAATATTTATCGAATTCTTTATACACATCAAAAGCGCGGCTGAAAATTGTACATATTTGTTCTCTTGTAATATATCCGTCAGGATTGAACGTTCCATCTCCCATACCGTTAATAATACCCAGTTCGGACAAAAGCCTGATGCTCTCGTCTACCGTGTCCATATCGGAATATTGTATATCTTTGAGATCTGCTCCGACAGAATGTGCCTTCTCGGAAATAACGGTATAACCGTTGGGATTTTCAAATAAATCATCATAGTTTCTGAATGGGATCATATTTAACATATTTGCCGTAAGAGCGCAGAATTCTTTTCTGGTTACAGGCGAAGTATATTGTGTGCTTGTATTATACGGTATCAAATTATTCCCCGCCGCCTTTTGTAATATATCATACGCCCATTCACTGCATCCGTCAGCCGTAAAGAAGCATGTCATAGAGATTTTCGTTTCCCAGGTACCGTCATAACCGCTGAAATATTGTTCATCATGTGTTCCCTCATAATCTCCCAATACCTTCGCTTTATCTTTGTATTTGTTATAAAGCTCGCTTCCGAGCTCCGCAACCTTATACGCTTCCGAACCGCATGGCTTATACCATATAAAGTTTCTCGGCATTACGGGAAACGGGCTGTCTTCTCCATAGGTGCTTACTCCTTTTCCGTATCCGCCGTATATAGCCGCGCCGCCGTATTCGCCGCCGAAACAAAGCTGCGTCATCTTTACATTCCTATACCATGTTTGGCGTTCGGCAGGGAGCTGCGCCGAAATGCCTATATAAAAGTAAGGATAGCTTTCATCAATATCCGATCTGCTGTCAAAATCCGAATTGACAGGCGCAATAATACATTCTCCATCTACCTGACTGTACGCGTCTTTAATATTTTGAATATCCTCTTCATCCAATTCAGCCAAACGATTTATTCCTTCTGACGGGAAACAAATAATACCGTATTTAATATTATCAATGTCCGTTCCGATCGACTCGCTGAAAACATCATCAAAGGACTTAACACGGCTTGGCAGAATTTCGCTTTCCGCAAGCACCGGTGCGGCAAACATCAAGCCGCTTATTATCAGGCAAATCAATTTTTTCATACATAACATCTCCTTATTTTTTCAAATACTATTATACTATCTTAAATTTTAATTGTCAATTTTATGTATTCTCATGATCCGTTAAAAATGGCTTTATGATACCTAAAGGTATATATATTGGTTTCGGTATCAAAATTCGTTCCGAATGAGTTTTTAATCTGAGATCCGGTATTATAATCGTATATCGGAATCATGGGCTCACCATATAGCTTTCTGACAGGATAATCAAGTTGAGTTAAATGCGGTATATATGCCCCTCCGGATCCTTGATTAGAACGCATTTCAACGTAAGCGTTAATCCCGGGGAAAACATTGTATACTATACCCCAATCGCCCATAAACAAATAATGATTATTAAAAATATAAATATGCTCTCCTGCAATAATTGTAATAACATTTTCTTTGGATACATTAGGCTTTAAAGCATCGGCGTAGGGGTTGTATTCAAAATGTTCACGATATGTTTTATTAAAAATTGAATACATCGGAACATATAAAATGCCATCAACCGTTTGCGCGGGTGAAGTCAGAGTATGAACCATATTAGAATCATCTTTAAAATCACCATAATCACTGTCTACTACAAAACCGATTTCTTTATCTGTCATACCTTCTTCCATATATTGCAGCATTAAAGTTATCAGCTTATTCTCACTGTCTTTCGTTAAAAAGTCATTTGGTTTTATATAATTATTATCATCAAAAGCCAATATATTTATATCCAATAAATGTGCAAAATACGGTTTTGACCATTCCTGAATTTTATATGCGTCATAAGCGGGAATGTCATAGTTTGCATAATCCGGCATTGTTTTTTTGTATTCTTCAAAGCTTGGTTCTTTATAATTATAGCTGCCATATGTACTTATATAGTAATCAAAAGCCTCTGTAGAGTCATACGGGCATCCCAGAAGTCTCGAAATCAAAAACGCCGCATCGGTGCGGGTGACGCCTCTGTATGGGTGCAGCTTACTTCCGTCCTCATAACCGTACGCGTCTATAAGGTCTGCCTTAACAAGCAAATCTATGTATTTTTCTATCTTTGTATTTTTTATATCGCTGAATTTTTCAAGATAAGCAAGATTTGTATTTTCTTCATCATCGGTTTTTACATAGTGGTTATAGAAATTACTGTTAAAATCCATGTGAGCCGCTTTGATAAGGTCTATCATAAAGTCCTGATATGAAACTCTGTCATCGGAAATATCAAGCGACAATGTTTTGTCAGGCTCACACCATATATAATTCAGACTGAAATCCGAAATTTCATTATCCTTATTTGCTTCCAAATATGTTTCACAGGTACGCTCAATGGGTATAGCCATTGAACCGTCAATATTAAATGACGGAACCTCTATCCCGTTTATTTTAACCTTAATATCCGTATACAGAACATTTATATTGGATTTTGTCGGCGCCGGAACAGGCGTTTTTTCTTTTTGCCGGTTATAATCCGCATACGCAATGCCGTCCTCAAATTTTACATCAAAACCGTAGTTTGACAGAGTTGACACCAATACTGCTGTTTCGCCGCCTATGTTGTACGCGGGTATTTCATATCCGCATATATCCGTTCTTATATCTGTCGGATACACTTCGCCTATAACATCGCCGACATTTTCCGCAGCGGCGGTAATGCCGAATAACATCAATAATGCGGTTAAAATCAATAGCTTTCGTTTCATTTTATCACATCTCCTTCTTAAATATTAAAGCGGAAAGGGATTGCGTAAGCAATCCCTTTTGCGTTAGATTTCTTCGATTATGGGCAGTATCATCGGTGAGCGCATTGTTTGCTCGTAGATGTAGTGCGACACCGCGGAACGCATACCGCTCTTGAGCAGCGACCAGTCCATGCCGCGTTTGCCGAGGTTCGCGTTCACACATTCGGCGGCGACTGCGCGCACGCCGTCCATAAGACTTTCCGCCTCGCGCACGTAAACAAAACCGCGCGATATAACGTCGGGACGCGAAATCATCTGCTTACCGTCGCGCGATAACGTCACAACGACGATAATAAGTCCGTCCTCGCTCAAATGCTTTCTGTCGCGCAGGACGATGTTGCCGACGTCGCCGACGCCCAAGCCGTCCACAAGTATTTTGCCCGCCTGCACCGTGCCGTTCATTTTCGCGCTGCGCGAGTCAAGCTCCAATATGCGTCCGTTCGCAAGTATGAAGCTGTTTTTGGACGGTATGCCGACGCTCTCCGCAAGCTCCTTGTGAAGCACAAGGTGGCGGCGTTCGCCGTGTACCGGTATAAAGAATTTCGGCTTTAACAGCGCGAGTATGAGCTTTAGCTCCTCCTGACACGCGTGACCCGACACATGCACGTCGGTCAGCGCGCTGTAAACGACCTCGCAGCCTATCTTGAACAGTTCATTTATGACGTTCGATATGGAACGCTCGTTGCCCGGAATGGGCGTCGCGCTGATTATAATGAGGTCGTCCTTTGTGATTTCAACCTTTCTGTGGTCTGAATACGCCATACGTGTAAGCGCGCTCATTGGCTCACCCTGTGAGCCGGTTGTAATAATAACTACTTGATTCGGTCTGTATTTTTTTATGTTGTCAATGTCTATAAGCGTGCCTTCGGGTACGTTCATATAACCCAGAAGTATTGAAATTTCAACGATATTTTCCATGCTCCTGCCGGAAACGGCGACCTTTCTGCCGTTTTTAACAGCCGCGTCGATAATCTGCTGTACGCGGTGCACGTTCGAGGCGAAGGTCGCGACTATAATTCGCTTTTTGCTGTTCTGGAAAATTCTGTCAAACTTTTCCCCGACTGTGCGCTCACTCATCGTGTAACCCTTGCGCTCCACGTTCGTGCTGTCCGACATGAGCGCGAGTACGCCCTCGTTGCCGAGCTCGCCCAGACGCGCAAGGTCTATCATTTCGCCGACGATAGGCGTTGTGTCGATTTTAAAATCGCCCATATGCACGACCGTGCCGACCGGCGTTTTAATCGCGAGAGCCGCGCTGTCGGCGATGGAGTGATTTGTGCGTACAAACTCGACCGTGAAGCACTGTCCCGCCTTCACGACCGTTCCGTACTTTACGCGCACCAGCTTTACGCGCGAGAGCAGATTGTGTTCCTTCAGCTTGTGTTCGACAAGTCCTATCGTAAGCCGCGTGCCGTATACAGGCACGTTTATCGACTTAAGGAAATAAGGCAGTCCGCCGATGTGGTCCTCGTGTCCGTGCGTCAAAAAAACGCCCTTTATCTTCTGATAGTTTTTCTCAAGATACGTTATGTCGTTTATAACCATATCTATACCGGGCATATCGTCATCGGGGAAAGCCATACCGCAATCTACCATTATAATCTCGTTTCCGTACTCAATGGCGGTCAGATTTTTTCCGATCTCGTCAAGACCGCCCAATGGTATGATTTTCAGTTTTTTAGCTTTTGCCACTATTAAATTAAACCTCCTGTTTTCATTGTATTTTTCCGAACATTATTACAACACTACTATTATATCACAAAATATTGGAATTAGTCAATATAAATATAAAAAACGGCGGCGCGTCCGTTTTTATAATGGGAGCGCGCCGCCGTAGAATACCGCCGCTTAGTCTTGCTCGACGGGTAAGTCAAGC
This sequence comes from uncultured Clostridia bacterium, assembly GCA_947626045.1. Classification (GTDB taxonomy): domain Bacteria; phylum Bacillota; class Clostridia; order UBA1381; family UBA1381; genus Hominilimicola. The sequence goes on from CANQQS010000079.1 coordinate 12,871, forward strand.
GGCTTAATGATTTTGTTATACAGGTAGCGGAAGCATATAAGGCTCATCGCGAGCGAGACAATCTCCGCTATCGGGTACGACCACCATACCGCGTTTATACCGCCGAGCCACGCGAGAATAAACGCCGACGGCAGCAGTACGACGAGCTGACGCACGATTGATACGAACATACTGAGGAAGCCGTGCCCGAGCGCCTGGAAGGTCGATGAAAATATGATACACACGCCCGCGAACGCGAAGCTCAAACTTATTACGCGCAGCGCCCACGTGCCTATGCTTAGCATTTCGGGCGACGCGTTAAACAGTCCGAGCAGCTTGTCCGGTATGAGCCAGAACAGCGCGATGCCTATAAGCA
>CANQQS010000080.1 GCA_947626045.1 uncultured Clostridia bacterium
GTAACACGCCTTACCAACGATATTACTCAAATCCAGAATATAACGCGTATGTTCCTTATCATGGCGATGCGCTCGCCTGGAATGCTGATAGGCGGTATAATCATGGCGCTCAGGCTCAACAGGAGCCTCGCGGCGATACTCATTATCGTAATACCGCTTCTGGGACTTGCTATAGGACTTCTCATGTACAACGCGTACCCGCGTTTTAACGTCGTGCAGAAAAAGCTCGACGGTCTTAATTCGGGTATACAGGAAAATATCACGAACGTAAGAGTTATAAAATCGTTCGTGAGAGAAAAATTCGAAATAGACAAATTCCGCAGGGCGAACACAGATTTGAAGGATTCGACGCTAAACGCGATGAAAATCGTTATCTGCACCATGCCTGTTATGACGCTTGCAATGAATATCACGATGATCATGACTGTCTGGAACGGCGGCAATCTCGTTGTAACACGCGTTATGGACGTGGGCAATCTTACCGCGTTTACGACGTATATCGTGCAGATACTCATGTCGCTTATGATGGTTTCGATGCTGTTTTTGCAAAGCTCGAGAGCGGCGGCTTCGTCGAAGCGTATCAAGGAAGTATTGAACACCGTTGTTGACCTGACGGACGACAATTCGAGCAAAAAGGATCTCAAAGTAGAGCGCGGCGAGGTTGAGTTCAGAAATGTGTGCTTCAAGTATTACGAAAGCCGAAAAACAAATATTTTGGACAATATCAATTTCAAGATAGATCCGGGCGAAACAGTCGGCATAATCGGCGCGACAGGCTCGGGAAAAACGTCGCTCGTGCAGCTTATACCGCGTCTTTACGACGTTACGCAGGGAGAGGTGCTTGTTGACGGCGTGAACGTCAAGGACTACAGCATACGCCATCTGCGTGACGGCGTGGGCATGGTTCTGCAGAAAAACGTTCTGTTCTCCGGCACTATCGAGGATAACCTCAGATGGGGCGACGAAAACGCCACGCGTGAGGAGATCGAGGAAGCGGCTGACAACGCGCAAGCTGACGATTTTGTTAAGTCGTTTACCGACGGCTATGACACGGAGCTGGGTCAGGGCGGCGTGAACGTTTCGGGCGGTCAGAAGCAGAGATTGTGTATCGCCCGCGCGCTTCTTAAAAAGCCGAAGATACTCATTCTCGACGACAGCACCAGCGCGGTCGATACCGCGACGGATGCGAAGATAAGACACGCCTTCGCGACCACTTTAAAGGACACTACGAAAATTATAATCGCTCAGAGAATTTCGTCCATCATGGACGCGGATAAAATTCTTGTATTGAGCGAGGGCAAAGTGACGGGCTACGGCACTCACGACGAGCTTATAAAGACAAACGACGAATACCGCGACATTTACTACTCGCAGGTTGACGAGGAGGTGACCGCATAATGCCTCCGATGAATGCAAAAAGCGCGGACACGCGCAAACCGAAGAATACAAAGGCTACGATAAAGCGGCTTATGTCGTATCTGAAAGAAGATAAAGTGAAAGTCGGACTGGCGTTCGTATGCGTGCTTGTAAGCTCGATGACAAATTTAGCCGGCTCGTATATGCTGCGCCCGATAATAAACAACCTCGTCGCGGACGTAAGCGCGGCGGAGAGGATATCGACGCTCGCGATAAATCTTGTCAAAATGGCAAGCATTTACGCGGCGGGAGTTCTCGCGGCATTTTTCCAGGCGCGCATTATGATAGGCGTGTCGCAGAGAGCGCTCTTAAAGCTGCGCGGTGACCTGTTTGAAAAATTGCAGGATCTGCCGGTACGCTTCTTCGACACGAACAACACCGGCGACATCATGAGCCGCTTTACAAACGACGTGGATACCATCGGCGAAATGCTCAACTCCACCCTCGTGCAGATTTTCCAGGGTATAGTGAGCCTCATAGGCACGCTGATACTGATGTTCTACACTAATTTCTGGCTGAGCATAGTAACGATTGTAGTCGCGCCGATAATGGCAAAGATAGGAACGACGATCGCCTCGCGCTCGAGAAAACGCTTCACGCGCCAACAGGCTGAGCTTGGCAAGGTCAACGCTTACATAGAGGAAATCGTAACGGGACAGAAGGTAGTAAAGGTTTTCTGCCACGAGGATAAAGTAATAGACGAGTTCGAAACGCTCAACGACAGCCTTAAAAACGCGCAGATCAAGGCGCAGTTCGCGGGCGGCATGATGGGTCCGAGTATGAACGCGATGAGCCAGGTCAACTACACATTGACAGCCGGAGTAGGCTCGATACTCGTAGTTTTGGGCAGGCTCGGCAGAATGGGATCGTTTTCGGCGCTTGACATAGGCGGACTTACAGTGTTTGTAAACTTCTCGCGCCAGTTCTCACGTCCGATCAACGAGCTTGCGCAGCAGCTCACGATAGTCATGTCGGCTCTCGCGGGTGCGGAGCGCGTGTTCGACGTTATGGACAGAGAGCCGGAAAGCGACAGGGGCGATATAGTTCTCGACCACGTTCACGGCGATGTTGTTATCGACGATATAACGTTCGGCTACAACCCCGACAAGACGATATTAAAGAATGTTTCTATCTACGCGCACCCGGGACAGAAAATAGCTCTCGTCGGCTCGACCGGCGCGGGCAAAACGACGATTACAAACCTTATCACGAGGTTCTATGATATAGACAAGGGCAAAATCACGATAGACGGAATTGACATTTTTGACATAAACCGCAGCAGTCTGCGCGAAAATATAGCCGTTGTGCTCCAGGATACGCACCTTTTCACCGGTACGGTCATGGAAAATATACGCTACGGCAGACTTGACGCGACGGACGCGGAGGTAAGAATGGCTGCTATTACGTCGAATGCGCACAGCTTTATACAGCATCTCCCCGAAGGCTATGATACGGTGCTTGAGGGCGACGGCTCGAATCTGTCGCAGGGACAAAGACAGCTGTTGAATATCGCGAGAGCCGCTCTTTCAAAAGCGCCGATACTTATTCTCGACGAGGCTACATCGTCTGTCGACACTCGCACCGAGCGCGACATAAACAAGGGCATGGACTCGCTTATGGAGGACAGGACAACGTTTGTCATAGCGCACCGTCTGTCCACTATACGCAATGCCGACGCGATAATGGTACTCGAAAACGGTGAAATTATAGAGCGCGGCTCACATGAGGAGCTGCTCGAAAAGAAGGGCAGATATTACGAGCTTTATATGGGCATCAAGGAGTTAGACTAAACGCACAAATCACAGAAAGGATGGTAAACATATGAAGGTATACCAGATGATATATACCTCTGTAAAATGCAGCCTGTCCGACGCGGAAATAGGTCTTGTAAACCAATCGGGACTTCGGGTGTTTTCCTGCACGCAGGGAATCACGAAGCGCAATATCGACGAGATAATTCGTTTTTCCACCTACCGTCTGCCGAAAAACAGCGGCGTCATATACGGCAACAAGCCGTGCGACCCGTCGGTGCCGGAGATGTTCCCGAAAATCTTCAGAACTCTCAGGCTGTCGGACGGCAGATACGCGGCAATACAGATTTCCTACGCGGGCTACGACTTTGATGGTCAGCCAGGAAACGTGTTCGCGCACGCGTTTGTGTTCGACGACGTTCCCGACGACTTTATGCCGGAAAAATACTGCAGCCATCCAAAGTACCGCACACACCTCACCGAAAAGGATCTGTCGGGGCAGATCGTGCATTACTTAAAACCGCTCGACGATATTGAACCCACCGAAGGACTTGAGGAAGCAGTCGCGGAATTTATAGACGGTCATAAAAACGAGCTTACATATATTCTCGACAAGGCGATGAAGATGCTGACGTCGAGCGATATTAAAAACGTCTGTATCGCGGCGAACGAGCCGGAGCTTACGCGTATGTACCTGCTTGCGCTCAAATGGCTCCTGCCGCGCGACTGTTCGGAAAACCTCGGTATTTCCACGTACAACGTGTACCTTCCCTCCGATAAGCAGAAACAGATTGTGTTCCACGGAACGGTCAAGGGTCAGAACAATATCACGCAGCAGGCGATCGACGTTCGTAAGAACTGCATTTACATAGACATTGAAAACACGCGCTTCGAGCGTGACGCGCGCTCCATGCTTTTCCGTTTCTCCGTTAAGGAGCTTAGGGAAATATACGACAAGTACAAATTCACCTCGCCGCAGCAGTTTCTCGCGTGGCAGGCGACGTGTGAAAATACGACAAAGAGCGGCATAGCCGGCAAGCTCATACGTCTTAAAAAGACGGCTGGCGACGAGGCGTTCAGGAAAAGAGTCATGGAGCTTTACCCCGCGATAAACGACATCAACATGGCTGCGGTACGGTATGAGCTGTCCAAAATAATGTTTGACAATCTTGAGCTTTTCGAAGACGATAAGGAAAAAATTACGGAAATATACATTGACCAGTACATTGAAAAGCTGTGCGCGGGGGAAAATGTTACCATAGAGACAAACCCGTTCGGCAATGAGTCATCTGAAAGCATAGCGGCGGCAGTCAAAGGGCATCTGGACAAATATATTGAGCTCATGCGCACAAACCGCGATACGATGCCTGAAAAGAACACCGCGGATATACTAAAGCTGTTCGCCGATATTAAACACACATCGGGTGCGGACACGTGGAAGGAATGGCTCGGTACAAAGGAGAATCTTCAGACGTTCACCAAGGCGGCAGCGCGTATCGTCATAACGGGCAGCGACGTAAACCCGTTCGAGAACGTTGACGGCTGGACAACCGCCGACCTCGCCGAGCTTGTGGCGTACTTCGACGCTTCGACGGACGATAACTCGCTGAAAAGGAGCTGTATAAAATTCATATGCTCCAATCAGGACGAGAATTGGAAAAAGTACGGCGTAACCATTAAAAAGAGCATGAAATCCGAGGAGGGACAGAAAAAGGATATACAGAAAATTCAGCGTATGCTCGGACGCGTCGGGTACGTGCCGTATCAGCGCGGCTCGTATTCGGATTTGCGCGAGGAGGTCATGAACGACATTTATACAAGCAACGCTCCGCTTCTCATTTCAAGGCTTCTGTACGCCGTGTACCGCTGGAAAAGCACGTACGGCAATCAGATCGAGGCTGAAAAGAGCGCTTTGGCAGTATGCGAGCTGCTCATGGAAATGCGGCGGACACAGCGTTCTTGTTACAACTTCATGATACCGAAGCTCGCCCTTGAAATTGTAGAATCGCCCGGACATTACCACGAACTTATGGTAAATTCCGGAACAATGCCGCCGAGCTTCTGGGAGTGGTTTTTGATAGGCTTTATCAGAAGCAAAAACGACGAGGACAAGCTGCTCTCGTACACGCGCGTGTACACGGCGAGCAGGGACACTCTCCCGAATGTTCCGGCGAGAAAGAAAATGCTGAATTTGTTTAATGATATTGCGTGACGCGGAAAGGATTTATGGTGAAGAAAATGAATTTGAAAAAGAAGCTTATTGCATTGCTTGCGGCAGGTATTATGATATTCTCTTTGGCGCCCCTGGCGCTTGCCGAGCCTGAAACGGACGAGGGGCAGACCGATACGCAGGTTACGGATACGGCTCCGCAGACGGACGCCGCGCAGCAGTCACAGCCGCTGCAGATGGTTACCGAGTTTACAAACGACAAGTATCTCACAAAAGGCGGCGCGGCTATATGGTTCATACTTATCCTTCTCGCGAACGGCGCGTTCAGCTTTTGGGTGGGCAACCGCTTCTACCGTCTTTCCAAGAAGGACAACCACGTAAGCGCCGAAATACGCGCTTTAAGACGCGATATTGACGATAAATTCATAAAGAGCGTCGACGGTTTCGCGGAGCAGGAAATAAGCGTTGAAAACCTCAATGAAAGTCTTGGTATAAAAATAAGCGCGTCGGAAACGCCGAAAAGAAGCGCGGTAAAGGAGCTGTCACCCGAGGAGGAGGAACGGTTCAGACGCTGGGAGGAATCGCAGTCAAAGCAGAAAACCGAACGTGTACGCACCGCGAGACCGACGCTGCGCGAGGAACTCGAGGAGGATTTTGACGACGTTAAAACGCCGAGCAAAAGAGATTACAAGCCCCGCCGCGAGGAAACCGCGCCCGCGGCAAACAAAGCGGACAATCTCGGTGAAACAAAGGTTATTAAGCCCATGGGCGAGGGCGTTAAAAATAAAGCGAAGGAAATTCTCGGAGATATTTTCCCGTTTAAAGACGAATGATTTTGAGCAGGCTTCCGGCGTAACATTCGCCGGCAGCCTTTTTAGAGGTACGAGGTATGGAACAGATTAACATGTTTGACGACCGCGAAACGGGTGCACCGCTGGCGAGCCGTTTAAGACCGGAAACGCTCGATGAATATGTCGGTCAGAAGCATCTTGTCGGCAAGGGTAAAATTCTCCGTCAGATGATAGAGAACGACAATATATCCTCCATGATTTTCTGGGGTCCGCCGGGCGTGGGAAAAACGACGCTCGCGCGCATAATCGCGAAGCAGACAAAAGCGGATTTCGTCGAGGTCAGCGCGACGTCGAGCGGCGTTAAGGAGCTTAAGGATATTATGAACCGCGCCGAAAACGCGCGGAAAATGGGTATACGCACGCTTCTCTTTACCGACGAGATACACCGCTTCAACAAGGCGCAGCAGGACGCGTTTCTGCCGTATGTCGAAAAGGGCAGTATCATACTCGTCGGAGCGACAACCGAAAACCCGTCGTTTGAGATCAATTCGGCTCTCCTGTCGCGCTGCAAGGTGTTCATCCTAAAAGCGCTTGAAGAAGAGGATTTGGTTGAAATGCTCCGCCGCGCCGTGACGAGTGAAAAAGGTCTCGGCTCGATGAAGGTAAAGGTGGACGACGAGCAGCTCGCGCTTATCGCGCGGTTCGCGAACGGCGACGCGAGAACGGCTCTCAACACGATTGAAATGGCTGTCTTTAACGGTAAAATGACCGAGGACGGAGTTACGGTCGATGACGAGACGCTTGCACAGTGCATGAACCGCCGCTCGCTTCTCTACGACAAGACGGGCGAGGAGCATTACAATTTAATTTCCGCGCTCCATAAGTCAATGCGCAACAGCGACCCCGACGCGGCGGTGTACTGGCTCTGCCGTATGCTTGACGGCGGCGAGGAGCCGCTCTATATTGCGCGGCGGCTCGTCCGTTTCGCAAGCGAGGACGTCGGGCTTGCCGACAGCAACGCGCTTCTTATAGCCGTCGCGGCGTATCAGGCGTGTCACTTTCTCGGTATGCCGGAGTGCGACGTACATCTGGCGCATGCGGTGGTGTACCTGTCAATGGCTCCGAAATCGAACGCGGTTTATATGGCTGTCGGCGCGGCGAAACGCGACATTCACGACTCCCCCGCCGAACCGGTGCCGCTGCAGATACGCAACGCGCCGACAAAGCTTATGAAGGAGCTTGACTACGGAAAGGGCTACCAATACGCGCACGACACCGAAGAAAAGCTTACAAAAATGCAGTGTCTGCCCGACTCGCTCGCGGGCAAGCGTTACTACCGCCCGACAAATCAGGGGCGCGAGCAGAAAATAGGCGAACGCCTCCAAAAAATTCTTGAATGGAAAAATTCATAGGATTGTGAAGCAATATGATAAAAACGGAAAACCTTGTCTTTGCATATGAGGACAGCGCGGACGAGGTATTGTCAAATATAAACCTGAATATAGAAAAAGGCTCGTTCACGGCTGTTCTCGGTCACAACGGAAGCGGCAAATCGACGCTCGCGAAAATGTTTAACGCCATACTGCTGCCGTCGGGCGGCAAAGCGTACGTGAACGGTATCGACACGTCCGACGAAAAGCGCGTTTTCGATATACGGCGCAGCGCGGGTATGGTGTTCCAGAACCCCGACAACCAGATGGTCGCCGCGGTCGTTGAGGACGAAGTCGCGTTCGCGCCCGAAAACCTCGGCGTGGAGCCTAAGGAGATACGCGCGCGCGTGGATGAGTGCCTTAAAACGGTCGGCATGACAAAGTACGCGCAAAGCGCGCCGTCAAAGCTGTCGGGCGGTCAGAAGCAGCGCGTCGCGATAGCGTCAGTGCTTGCCATGAACCCCGAAATACTCATACTCGACGAGCCGACAGCAATGCTCGACCCGATGGGCAGAAAAGAGGTAATGCGCACCGTTAAGCGGCTCAATAAGGAGCAGGGCATAACGGTCGTGCTTATAACGCACTACATGGACGAGGCTGCCGAGGCGGACAGGGTCGTCGTGATAGACGACGGCAAAATCGTTACCGACGGCACGCCGAGAGAGGTCTTTTCCGAGGTAGAAAAGATAAAGTCGCTCGGACTTGACGTGCCGCAGGTGACGGAGCTTGCGTACAAGCTCCGCGCTCTCGGCGTAAATATACCGCGCGATACAATTACCGCCGACGAGGCGTTTGACGCGCTCATTTCCGTGCTTGGGGGTGAGGCGCGTGATTAAGGTTGAAAACGTAAGCTACGTGTACCAGCCGTCCACACCGTTCGAGAGCAGCGCGCTCAAAAACGCGAGCCTTGAAATAGAGGACGGCTCGCTCACCGCCGTAATCGGTCATACGGGCAGCGGCAAGTCTACGCTCATACAGCTTATGTGCGCGCTGTTAAAGCCGACAAGCGGTAGAATAGTCATAGACGGCGAGGATATAACGGCTAAAGGCGCGGATTTAAGAAGCGTTCACCGCAAGGTGGGACTTGTGTTCCAGTACCCCGAGCATCAGCTTTTTGAGGACACTGTATACAAGGATATAGCGTTCGGTCCGAAAAATATGGGACTTGATGAAAAGGAAACAGACGAGCGCGTAAGAGAGAGCGCAAGGGTGGTCGGACTTAAGGAAAGACACCTCGACCGCTCGCCGTTTGACCTTTCGGGCGGACAGAAACGCCGCGCGGCAATCGCGGGCGTTCTCGCGATGAACCCGAAGGTATTGATACTCGACGAGCCGACAGCCGGTCTTGACCCCAAGGGCAGGGACGACATACTCGGCATAATAAAAACACTCCACAAAACGCGCTCCGACATGATAATCATATTCGTGTCGCACTCGATGGAGGACGTGGCGAAAACGGCTGAAAACGTCATTGTGATGAACGACGGCGGTGTGGAAATGCAGGGCAGCGTCGCGGAGGTGTTCACGCGCGCGGAAAGACTGCAGGAAATAGGTCTCAACGTGCCGCAGATTACGCTTCTGACCGACAGGCTCAGAAACGCGGGCGTAAAGCTGCCGGAGCATATATACACGGTGGATTACGCGGCAAAGGCTATTGCCGACCTTGCGAAGGGCGGTGACGGCGATGTTTAAGGATATTACGATAGGACAGTACATACCCGGCTCGTCGCCGCTGCACAAAATGTATCCGGCGCTGAAAATCATACTGACGATAGCGTATATAGTCGTGCTGTTCTTTTTGCACAAGCCGCTTGCGTACGCCGCGTTTTTCGTGTTTACCGCCGCGCTTATTCTTATGAGCGGCATAAGCGTTAAAATAATACTGAAGGGTATACGCCCCATGCTGTGGATTTTGATATTCACCGCGCTTATAAACCTGTTTATGACGCAGGGTGAAACGGTATTTTCGATACCTCTGTGGGCGTTCTCGATAAACATATCGCGCGAGGGTATCGTTCTCGCGGCGACAATGACGATACGGCTTTTGTTCCTTATCGTCGGCGCGTCGCTGCTCACGCTCACCACCTCGCCGCTCCAGCTTACGGACGGTATAGAAAAGCTGCTTAAGCCGCTGCGTCCGCTCAAGGTGCCGTCTTACGAGATAGCTATGATGATGACGATAGCGATACGCTTTATACCGACGCTCGCGGAGGAGACGGACAAAATCATCAAGGCGCAGACGGCGCGCGGCGCGGATTTTGAGACGGGCAACATTTTAAGACGCGCAAAGGCTATGGTACCCATACTCGTGCCGCTTTTCGTGAGCGCGTTCAGGCGCGCGGACGAGCTTGCGACGGCTATGGAGGCGCGCTGCTACAACGGCGGCGGCAAGCGCACAAGAATGAAGGAAACGCGTATGAAGAAGCTCGACGCGGCGGCAATAGCTGTATTTCTGCTGTGCTGCGGAGTTCTGGCGGTTCTTGAATATGCCGTTAAAATAGGCTTACCTTAAAAAACCGATTGAAATTAAAGCGTATGTGTGATAAAATGAACATTAAATTGAATTTGCAATACGACGGCACGGAATATCACGGCTGGCAGATACAAAAAAACGCGCCGACCGTGCAGGAAACGGTGACGCGCGCGCTTGAAAAAATCACCGGTGAAACGGTCACGCTCACCGGCTGCGGACGTACCGACGCTGGCGTTCACGCGGAAAATTATGTGTGCAATTTCCGCACGGGCGCGAATATACCGCCCGATAAGTACCCGTATGCTTTAAACGCCGTACTGCCGCGCGATATAGTGTGTTTCGGCGCGGCGCAAGTGGGCGGTGATTTTCACGCGAACAAAAGCGCGAAATCGAAGCGGTACGTATACAGAATACTGAACCGCGAGTTCCCCGACGCGGTACTCGGTCGTTACGCGTGGCACTACAGGTACCCGCTCGACGTCGGAAAAATTCGCGAGGCTGCAAAGGCGTTTTTGGGCGAGCATGATTTTATAGGCTTCGCGTCAAGCGGTTTTTCGGTCAAAACAACCGTCAGAACGGTATATTCGCTTGACGTGACACGCGAGGGCGACATTATAACCTTGGACATACACGGAAACGGATTTTTATATAATATGGTACGGATAATTACCGGCACGCTCGTGTCGGTCGGCGGCGGAAAAATAAATCCCGAAAGCATGGCGGATATAATAGCGTCACGCGACCGCGAAAGGGCGGGCATTACAGCTCCGCCGGAGGGACTGTGCCTTAAGGAGGTGTATTATGATGAATAACGACGAGACAAACAAAAGCTCCATTGACGAGCTTGTAACGTATGCCGAAGATACCGAAGATAATACACCCGATATTCCCCCGATTGACGTGGACGATTTTGACGACGAGCCGCCCGAACCGACGGCGGAGGAATACGATTACGCCGGCAACGACGATGGCGGGGACGAATACGACGATAATGAAGATTACGGCGAGCCGTCCGACGAATATGCGGACGAGTATGAGGACGACGAGCCGCCGTATTATGACGATGATGATTATGACGATGACGATAATATAAGCGGCGGCAATAAAAAGAAGATAAAAAAAATAATCATAATCGCCGTAATTCTCGCACTGATTACCGGCATAGCCGCCATTTTGAGCATTGACACCGGAATAATCGCGACATACAAGAAAAATTTTGCGAATAATTTTTCCAAAATATTCGGCGTGTTCACAATGAAAACGGCTGACAGCGGCATTGCGGACGACGGCGGACGAAATGAAAATTACAACACGAACGTGCGCGGAAGCGTTATTGTGTCGGACGGCGTGCGCGGCGCGGAGGTGGTTCGGTACGGAAACGGTATTGTGTGCGCTTCATCGAATCATATCGTGTACATAGACTCGTCCGGCAATACGGGTTGGAGCGAGGATACTCTTATAGCCGATCCGCTCATCGCGGCAAGCGGCAGTTACATATTAATTGCCGAAAGGGGCGGCAGAAAGCTGTGTCTTTACAACGGCAGCAATATGCTGTACGAAGCCGACGACCCCGACAATATAGTGGCAATCAGCGTTTCGTCAGCGGGCGACTCGGTGCTTGTCACAAGCAAGGCGGCGTACAAGGGCGGCATATCCGTGTACAACAAGCTCGGCGAACAGATTTATTCGTGGGCTTCGGGTGGCGGCACTGTAATAAGCGCGGACATATCGCCGTCGTCGAGAAACGTCGCGGTGTCAGTCCTGAACGCCGACACGACCGCCAAAAGCGTTATACAATTTTTTAACATAAACGAAACGCAGAGCTACGCACAGGTAAACGCCGAGGATACCGTTATGTTTGATTTGCAATTTATCGGCAATAATTTAACCGCGTTCGGCGACAACCGTCTTGCGGTGCTGTCAGATAACGGCGGCGTTGCAGCCGATAACGACCTCACGGGCTACAGCCTTACGCACTCTGCTATCGACGGCAGCGGCAACACGGCGGTCACGCTGTATGACGACGCCGTTCCAAAACTGAACCTATACAATAAAAACGGCAGTGAAACGGCAAGCGTCACAATAGACGGTATGGCTGACTATCTTGATATACTTGAAACCACCGTTCTTTACAACATAGGACGCGACGTGTTTATCGGCAGACCCGGCATCGGCAATCTTACAAAGTACACCGCCGCAATGGATATTCAAAAGCTTTTGCTTATATCGCCGAACACGTTCGCGATAGTGTACTCGAACAGCGTGGAGTTCGTAACCGTCTGACAGGAGGGTAATATATGAGTGTTATAGCCGACATTTGTCTCGTGGCAATATTTATCGCCGCGTTTATATACTGGCACAACAAAGGACTTGTAAGATCCGTATGGAAAATAGCCGCCCTCGCCGCGACAATAATTCTCGTTATGTTTCTGAAAGATCCCGTCGCGGATTATATCAGTCAGACGAAGCTCGCAGACAACATAAACAACTCACTCTCGCAGGTTATAAACGTTCCGCCGGGCGGCGGAGTGAATATAGCGGAAACGCTTAATCTGCCGGAGGTTATACAGGATAAGCTTCAAATCGGTATTGACAGCTCGCTGTCAGCCGCCGACGCAATAAATAACGCTGCCGCGAACGCTCTTACCGGCGCGGTTATCAACATAGGCGTGTGCGTTGCTCTGTTTATACTCATACGGCTTGTGCTTATGGTTTTGTACATAATCGTCGACAGCGCGGTAAAGCTCCCCATCCTGAAAGGGACAAACAAGTTTCTCGGCGGACTTCTGGGAGTTATAAACATGCTGTTTATAGTACTTCTTGCGCTTATGCTGCTCGCGATGTACGCGCCGTCGGACAGCGGCTTGTACGAAATTATAAACAACTCTTATCTGGTCAGGTATTTATATAACAATAATATACTGCTAAAATTATTTATTAGATAACAGGAGGAAAAAGAAATGTACAGTGACTTGGTAAAAAAAGGACTTGAAAAAACTCCGCACCGCTCGCTTTTTAAGGCGTCGGGTCTGACGGACGAGGAGAT
>CANQQS010000081.1 GCA_947626045.1 uncultured Clostridia bacterium
TTTACATCAAAGCCTTCCTCCGCAAAAAAACCATTCTCATACGCTATGTAAATCGGCGCGCCGCATAACGCTCCGTCGAGAGCGGGAATATCTATTTTTCCGTATTTATATTCCTGTGTGCCTGCGGTCGCAGACGAATTACCGCCGGAACTCTTATCTGAATTTTGGCACGCCGTAAGCGATGAACCGAGCGTCAGCGTAAGAGCCGATATGAGCGCAATTTTTTAATGTTTTTCATAATAAAACAACTCCTTATTTTTAAAATAAATGGCGGCACCGCCCGGAATCGAACCGGAAATATAAAGTTTATGAGACTCCTCGCCAAACCTTTGGCTACAGTGCCATATATATTCCAAGCGGATATTTATGAAAATACCCGTTTGGAATGTGAATAAAAATATGCGCTTTAATTTATTGTTTTGAAACCCGCCTCAGAAAACGCTTGTTCGAGATCCGCTATAAGATCCTCCGCGTCCTCCAGTCCAAGCGACAGACGTATAGTGTCCGGGCGTATATCCGCTTCCGCAAGCTCGTGCGGACGCAGCTCACCATGTGTAGTCTTAGGTGAATTTACAATAAGTGATTTTGCGTCGCCGACATTTACCTGATATCCGAAAACCTTTGTCGCCTTGAGCAATTTATTAAGCTGCTCGTCGTTTCCTTTGAACCCGAATGTAAGTACCGTGCCCGCTCCATTGGGGAAATATTTATTTGCAAGCGGCTTATACTCACTATCCTCAAGCTCGGGATAGCTTATCCACGATACCGCATCTTTTCGTGTTTTAAGATACTCAATAATTTTACGCGTGTTTGCAATCTGTTTTGAAACCCTCTCCGAAAGCGTTTCAAGTCCTATCAGAATAAGCTGAGCGTCATACGGACTGAGAGCTGCGCCGAGATATGCAAGCAATGTAGTCCGAACATATGCCGTGAACGGCATCTGCGCAAACGCCTCCGCAAAACTCCTTTCCTCGTCATGAAGATCGCGCGTCACCCAATGTCTTTTATGGAAATGCGGAAACTTTTTCTCCGTCCATGCAAACGGTTTTCCTTCAACTATAACACCGCCTATTGCGTTACCGTGACCATTTAGCCCTTTGGTTGCCGAATATACAACAATATCGGCGCCATGCTCCAGAGGTCTGAAAAGATATGGCGTGGCAAAGGTATTATCCACAATAAGCGGAATACCATGACTGTGTGCAAGCTCCGCGAGAGCATCTATATCAAGCAGCTTTGCGCCCGGGTTGGAAATGCTTTCTATAAATATTGCCTTCGTATCTTCTTTTATATTTGCTTCCCATTCATCCGGAGAGCTTTCATGACTTATCAAATCAAAATCAACTCCAAGTGAAGGGAACAGATCGTTTTCGAGATCAAATGAGCCGCCGTAAATCTGCTTTGTTGAGAGAATTCTGCCATTCCCTCCTGTCACCGTCAATATTGAATAGCTGACAGCCGCCATACCTGATGCAAGTCCGATTGCTGCCACACCACCGTCTAATGCCGCGACCCTCGCTTCAAGAACAGCCACCGTCGGATTAGCAACTCGCGTATAAAGATACCCTAACTCAGCACCGGCGCGTATTCTGTTAAAATGGTCATAACCATCAAAATCATATGCTGCTGTCGCGTATATCGGAACAGCTACCGAATTGTTATGTTCCCGAGAATTGTAGCCTCCTCTTACCTTTACTGTGTCAAATTTGTACTCCGCCATAATAATACCCTCCTGTACAAAAAAGACTCGCACAATATAAAATCATGCAAGTCTCTAATTTGTTTAGTCAACTTTAACTTGTTATGCATTATACTATAAACCTTTTATTTTGTCCAATTCAGTTTAGTTAGAGCCGGTTATAGTCTTTATCTATATCAAAAAGACTTCAAAATCAGATAAAATTACTATTGACAAGCCCGCGTTAAAAGCGTATAATAAATCATATTAAATCTATGGGAATAATATATTTATTTAATATGGGTGGATAAAATGAATCAAGAGACAATAAATCAAGCGATATATGAAAAATACATAACTCCGACAAAATCAAAAATCCGAAAATTTATAGGAATTGAGATTGAAATGCCGATCGTAAATCTTAATAAAGAGCCGGTCGAGGAAGCTGTAATTTTTGAAATGACAAAAGCCTTCCGCGCTCATTTCAATTTCTCTCCAATCGGTTTTGACGCGGACGGAAACGCTTACTCAATGCAGGACGGCGCCACGGGCGATGACCTTTCCTTCGACTGCTCCTACTCCAATCTTGAGCTGTCGCTCGGCAAGGGTGAAAATCTGCACGAGATCAAGATGCGGTTTGATGCGTATTATACATATATAAACGGCTTTTTATCGAAGTATAATTACACGCTTACCGGAATGGGGATTAACCCGTACTATCATATAAACCGCAATAAGCCGATACCGAACGAACGATACAGAATGCTCTATCATCATCTGCATTCGTACCCGAAGTACGAAAACAACGGCTTCGCGTTTCATCGTTTCCCGACATTCGGCACATTCACAAGCGCGTCGCAGGTGCAAATTGATATTTTTTACGATGATTTAATACCGGTGATAAACACCTTCGGCAGACTGGAGCCGTTTAAATCGCTGCTGTTTGCGAACTCGCTCATGGACGAGGAAGCGGATTTGCTTTGCGCGCGCAATATGCTCTGGGAACGCAGTATGCAGGGATATAATCCGCATAATATCGGTATGTTTGAATACGAGCTGAAGGATGTAAACGATTTGGTTGAATATATTAAAACCACAAGCATTTACTGCACAATGCGTGACGGCAAATATGTTAATTTCGAGCCTGTGCCGATAAACGAATATTTGAAACGCGATAAAATAGATGGTGAATATTTTGACGGCGAGCATTATGTGGATATTGAAATTACACCTTGCATTGAGGATCTGGAACACCTGAGAACCTTCAAATTTGAGGATCTGACCTACCGCGGAACAATAGAATTCCGCAGCACCTGCTGCCAACCGATCTCGGACAGTATGTGCGTCGCGGCTTTTCACATAGGTTTACTTGAGCGCGTGCAGGAGCTTCAGGGACTGCTTGATGCGGATAATGTCATATACTCGCACGGATACAGCGCGTCGGAATTACAGCGTATGCTTTCAAAAAACACGCTGCCCGATTTTGTAAACAAGGACAGCCTTGTAAAGGTGCTGTTTCGTATCCTGGAGCTTTCGGAGTCGGGACTGAAGGAGCGAGGAATGAACGAGGAGGTGTTTTTGGAGCCTCTTTATGAGCGGGCAAAAAATCTTTCAAATCCCGCAAAAAATATGCTTGAAGGACTAAACAACGGTACTCCGCCGGAGCATTATATCAAAGAATATTCACGGCTTTTGAGGTGATTGGACTTGTATTTGGATAACGAATATATATTTGACGGTTATTTCGGTTTGGAACGCGAGACGCTGCGTGTATCATCCGACGGCTCTCTCGCCGGGACCTTGCACCCTTTCACGGATAACAAATATCTCGACCGCGATTTTTGCGAAAATCAGCTTGAGATTATCACTCCGGTGTGCGGCAGCATAGACTCGCTTATGGCTGTTCTCAAACAGCTGGACGATTATGTGAAAACCACACTTTTAAAATCCGGCGAATACATATGGCTGTGCAGCAATCCGCCGCGTATCGAGTCCGAGCGTGACATTCCCATCGCCGAGTTCGGAGGCGACAAGGAATTTAAGCGTAATTACCGCATAAATCTTGAACGCCGCTACGGAAAACGGCTTATGCTGTATTCGGGAATACACTTTAACTTTTCTTTTTCGGAAAAGCTGCTTCAATCGCTGTGCGGCGGCGCGTATGATTACAAAATATTTAAAAATGCGCTCTATTTCCGCTTGTCGAAGCAAGTATACCGTTACAGCTGGCTGCTTGTGCTTCTGACCGTGGCAAGTCCCGTTTATGATAAGTCCTTAGACGGCGACAACCTGTCCGGCAGCACCTTTGACGGATACGCTTCCATGCGCTGCGGCGAGCGCGGCTATTGGAATGAATTTATGCCGATACTTGATTATACGGATTTGAGCTCATATGTAAGCTCTGTAAACAATTATGTGGACAAAGGTATGCTGTTCTCATCCGGCGAGCTGTACCTTCCCGTTCGCTTAAAACCACATTCCGGCAGCAGTCTTGATTCTCTTATTAAAGACGGCGTGAACCATATCGAGCTTCGTATGTTTGACTTGAATCCGCTGTCACCTTTAGGAATATGCGGCGCGGATTTGGAATTTGCACACTATTTTTTGATTTACCTTTTATTGCTGCCGGATTTTGAGTTTACAAGCGGACTTCAGGAAACGGCAGTAAAAAATTATAAAGCGGCGGCAGGATACGATCTGTCGGAGATAACAATAAACGGCTATAACGCAAAAGATGCCGCGTTAGGTATTCTTAATGATATGAGCTGTTACTTTAAGGATTTTAAAAGGGCTTTGAAAATAATAGATTTTCAGAAGAGTAAAATAGTTAAAAATGAGCGCTACAGTGTCAGAGTATATAACAAGCTCCACGGGGATTTCCAAAGCGAGATGTTTAGAATTACAAAACGATACGGAGGTGAGAGTAATGTGTGAATTATTGGGATTTAGCTCCGAAACTCCCGCAGATGTTCGGGAATATCTTAATTTGTTTTACAGCCACAGTGCCCGCCATCCTCACGGCTGGGGACTTATGCGTGAAAACAACGGGCGAACCGAAATAATAAAAGAGCCGGTATGCGCGCTGCAAAGCTCGGTTATAGGCGAAATCGTGAGTGAGACCGAGCCGCAGACGCTAATGCTCGCTCATATCAGACTTGCGACTGTCGGCGCGATAAAATACGACAACTGCCACCCGTACACAGGCATTGACGCTTCGGGAAGGCGCTGGACGCTTATTCATAACGGAACGATCTATTCGGGTACGGAGCTTATGAAGTATTTATCTGTGCAGTCCGGCGATACTGATTCGGAGCGCATATTTTTGTATTTGCTCGACGAAATAAACAGCGCGATTATCCAAAACGGCGCGCCGCTGTCCATCGCTCAAAGATGCGAAATCGCGGATAAGCTGGCGGTTACGCTTTCGCCGAGAAATAAGCTGAATTTTATGATTTCCGATGGTGAATTATTGTATGTTCATAAAAATATGAGCGATACGCTGTCATATAAAAAATTGGAAAACGGTTTGATTTTTGCGACATCGCCGCTTGACAATGAGGATTGGCAGCCGTTCCCCATGACGCAAATGCACGCGTTTAAAGACGGCAAGCGCGTATTTGCGGGAACAAACCACAAGCATAAATTTATACCAACGCTCGAATATATAACAGCCCTTGACGCTATGAACATATAGGCAGTCAAAGGGCTGTTTTTGTACTCAATAATGTCAATCGTTATCCTCTCACAAAGCCGCCGCTGTATTCTGCGTTGATCTCCGCTATTTCCTTCTCTCCCTCAATATACGGGCGATAAATTTCGTCCACTCTACCGCCGCCCAAATTGTCGCATCCGTTGCAAAACTCGCATTCACCGCCGCAAAACGACAATGCGCGGCTGACGATTTTTTCGCGTTCTTCTCTTGTTGTGTCCTTTACAAGAATTGATTTCATAATATGTCTCACCTCCGTAATATCTATAGTTCATCCCTGCTGTCATTTTATCACTTTTGCAGGGTTAATTCAATAGTTAATACATATTCTGTAAAACGTAATTACTGCGATGGCGGCATCTTCGGTATTTAACGTAATGTCGGATTTGGATATAGATAAGCATATAAACAGTCGGAGCGTTACGGCGGATGAGACGTCCACGGTCGGGAATGACAAAATACTCAAAGTGATTGTTTACGATTAGTCTGATTAACCGGCAAGGGAGATTGCGCCCCGTCTCCGGTGGTGTTTTTAAGCAATGTCCTGTTTTATTGTACGAGAATTAACCCGACGCATAATCGGGCATAATCCCGCGGCAAAATAAATCCGCGCAGCACAACAAAGCCCGCGGGGGTTATTCACGCTTATGAGGCGCGGTTTTCTTCGGCAGAGCTTCTCTTTTCTTCCTCTTTTTCTTCTCATGGCGCGGCGTGGGATACGTCGGATTAAGGCTGTAATAGTGCGCTGTGCAATAAGACTTCTTATGGTCCGGGCTGGGGTGCCACTCAATGCTGCCAGGGTCAAGCAGCAGCCCTTTAATCTCCGCCGGGAAAATGGCGAGGTCAAAGATTTCCTTGACCTTCTCACGCTTAATCGGCAGCTTTTTCGCGCGCTGAAGACCGTGGCTGCACGTCCAGCGGCTGCCGCAAATTGCGTAATCTGTGCCTAGAAGACGGCCGGTTTCTTTTACTAGATACTCCGCCAATCTGATATAATTTTTCGATTTGCGCAGCGGCGAAATATGCACGTTCCCATACGGCCACGCGTCGCGGATTAAAGCATATGGATCCGGGCAATCCTCCGGAATGTTGAGAATCATATGAAAATGCAGCCGCCCGCTGGTATATTCGGGCACGTTAATGTTCAGCAGCTTCAGACCATACCGGTCATAACGCGTTTGCAGACGCGCCTTGAGTCTAGAACTTTTCCGGTTGGAGAATTTCTTTAACACCGCCGTATCCGCCTTGTTATCCGCATCGTCGTCTTGCCGACACAAGCGCCGGACTGCATCGTCGATTTCCTTCGGGTAACTATCCCCGTTAAATGTAAATGACGCGAGAACCGACTGCTCCGGCTTAAAATTGTTGCAGATTGTCATTTCAAGATTCTCACAGGCAAGGCGCTCATTCTCCCTCTTCTGAGCCGCACAGGTCGGACGCCGTTCCTCAACAGAACGAACCTTCGGCGGCTTCGACGGCGAGTTGAATGATTGCTGCACAATTCCCATAAGTACTCGGACTTGTCAAGTGTTTTGAATAGCATTATCGCAAGAAGCTTTTTCATTCGGAATGTAAAAGAGGCGGCATAACCGCCGCCTCGGAATAGGATTTATTCCGCAGGACCATTTACATTTCCTTTATAAAATGTAATGATACCATTTACGCCATATTCCACATAATATTGCGTCCCGTTATACCTAATAACGAAATATCCGATTGAATTATTATCTAAGTACATATCCTTCCTCCCGTCAAAAGTATAGTAGGATAATTTTTTGCGTTTTCCGGGTTCAACCTCTATATTCTTCGCGCTTCCGGAGCCCATACTGCTTTGAATAAGCGTTCCGTTTAGTCCTGCCATACTAGGAAATGTTATTGTTGCGTCACTGTTATTCTGAACGTCCATTTCGGCGTACCAGTTATATCCCCCGTTCGTCGGTATTTTTAACGTAATGGAAATATCATCTTGCGTCAATTCCTGTGAAGCCGCAGACGAGGCTTCCGTTGATGCGTCAGACGTAATTGTTACCGTTCTTGTATCTCCGTTCCAATCAACCTTTGTATTATACGCTTCTGAAATTGCCCTGACGGGAACAAGTGTTCTGTCGTTTATAATGCAAGCAGGAGAATCAAGAGTAACAGTATTTCCGTTTACATACATTGTGTTACTGTCAATTGTAAGCTGAATAGTAGTATTTCCCTTTGTTGATGTAACGGTTCTTGCGTCCTGATTCCAGTCAACGCTCGCGCCGAGCGCTTCAAATATAGCGCGCAGAGGAACCATTGTTCTGTCGTTGATTATTTGCGGCGGAACGTCAAACACGACTTGTTTACCGTTTATATATACGGATATTTCTTTATTATCGGTAACTGTACCGTTATTCTTCGGGGCTTCCGTAACGCTCGGAGCGCCGATATCCTTGTTATTACTCGGATCATACGCGGAATATTCTCTGTTTGCCGACAATAACCATTCATTACCCGCGCCTATTTTTATTTTTTGCCAATCCGCTTCCGTTCCTTCATAATATACGGTAAGAAAAATATAATCGGGAAACGCGTTATCCTGTATTTCCGTAACGCTCTTGGGGATATACACGTTATCCAATGATGTATTGAGAAACGCGTTTGGTTCGATAACCTTAACTTTTGAAGGAATTTTTATTTCAGGCATCCATCCTATGGCGGTAAATGCCAACTCGGGAATATCGGTAATATTGTCGGATAATTGAATTGCTCCGAGATTTTCACATCCCGCGAATGCTCCTTCGCCTATGCTTGTAACGCTGTCCGGTATGACAATTTCCTGCAGGGTCTTACATTCCGCAAAAGCATAATCGTCGATCTTAGTAACGCTTGAAGGAATGGTTACTTTTTCCAATCCGGTACAATTATTAAATGCGCTGTGTCCTATTGTTTTAACCGTGTCAGGTATGGTTATGCTTTTAATATTGAGACAATAAGCAAATCCGGCAATATCGATTCCCGTAACGTCATAACCCTTGATTTTTGAAGGAATTATAACATCTCCGCTTATTTGGGTGTTTATAAGGTTTTGTTCAGAATCGTACTCTTTACGCATTAACCATACATCCTGAGTCGTTCCGTCATGATGCAGCATAAATAATCCGTCATCCGTTAATTCTTCAGCCGCCATAACCGGAACAGAAACCGAAATTATCAGCATGGCTGCGGATAATATTCCGCACAAAAATTTTTTTAGTTGTTTCATAAAATCGCCTCCATATATTATATTCGTTTTACAGGTATTATTATACCACTTACTACTTATAATGTCAAGTAAAACGAATATAATTATTCTTATAAAGTATAAAAGGCGGTTGAATATATGAAACGGATAGCAGAATTACGTAAAGAAAAGCATTTGAATCAAATGGGGTTAGGGTTAAAATTAAATGTATCACAGAAAATGATAAGTGCATACGAAAACGGAACACATCAGCCAAGTATTGATACCTTAATTCAAATGTCTAATATTTTTGGTGTTTCGGTTGACTATATAATCGAAAATACCAATATAAGAACTCCCGTTGAAAAGCTGTTAAAAACCGGATTAACTTCCGGCGAAATTGAGTTATTAGATATGTTTAAGGATTTAAATACAAAGAATCAGCAAAAAGCCTTGGGAATCATATTTGCATTAAAACATTATGATTCTTAATTTATAAAAGATTAAAACTAAATTGTCGTAGTATTAAAATGCATGCCGCTTTATTATAATCCGCCTTAAAAATGACATTAAATACACACTGGATCCATGCTAAACGACATAATTAAGCGTAATACCCTTTTGTAGGGCGGGATGCCCTCATCCCGCCGAAGTGTGAAGTGGAACAATGTAGTTGGTCACAAGCGCGAAGCGAATAAACCGTCTGCCAGGAACTATGGCGAACAGTGCAGTCCGCGCGGAAATTTTCGGATTTTAGGGAGGCGATATGATGAATAGGACTGAATTTACGCTGACCTGGACTGACCTAATGTACATAAAGTCATACGACAAGAGCTACGCCATCGGCGCTGCCGAGGTGATGGAGCAATTTACCGGTATGAACGGCGCGGAGATTGCGGAGAAGGCCATAAATGCCGGTATCCCGCCGGATGCGGTAGCCCACCTTACCGGCTTCCCCACCTGCGGATTGAAGGAATATTTAAACATACTCGCAGCACGGAACCGACGCGAGTAACAGCATATTTCACAACTAAAAGTAGAGCAAAACCATGAATAACTGTATTTTTATTACAAGACGCATTGGAACAACTATATACAAAGTCAAAATTTTTCCGAATAAAAACGATATAGAAACTATGGAGGACAAACTTTTACGGCTAATTTCAAATCAACTATTGTCAAGGATTTGGAGCAGAAACTCCGGCAAGCCGCCGAGCCGCAACGTCAACGTAAGCAGCGTGATGAGTGGGAACGATAAATTTAGCAATAAAACGGTCAAGCGCCGTAAAAATGAAAATCTGATGATAGCAATGCTCCGCATGAACAAATGATTCATCGAAGCGTTTTCTGATTTAAGGCTGCCGTTTTATTGCTTCTTGCGAAAAATATGTTTAATATCTTAAGCGGACGGAAGCTGCTGAGTTATGCAGTGAATATTGCCGCCGCCATACACTATCTCGCGTGTACGCACCCCGACGACCTCGCGTTCGGGGAACATTTTTCCTATTTGTTCCAATGCAAGTGAGTCGTTTTCGTCATCGTACTGCGGAACTATAACAGCATTGTTGCATATAAGAAAGTTGGCATATGACGCTATACACAGTTCACCTGTTTTTCTCGGCTGAGAGCCGCGGCGTGAGTCTATTGTGCTTGCGTCAGCCATAAGCACCGGCTTTTTTGTGCAGCAGAGCTTATGAATTTTCAGCTTTCTGCCGCGCGCGTCTGTCATGGAGGATAATTGCTCCACGGATTTTTGTGATACGCTGTAAAACGGGTGATTTTTGTCTTCGGTATAAATGCAGCATACCTCGCCCGGGCGCACAAAACACGCTATATCATCGACATGACCGTTTGTTTCGAGCGGATCGATCCCCTCGCTCAGCCACAGAACCTTTTCGCAGCCGAGG
Organism: uncultured Clostridia bacterium; assembly: GCA_947626045.1. Lineage (GTDB taxonomy): Bacteria > Bacillota > Clostridia > UBA1381 > UBA1381 > Hominilimicola. The sequence continues at coordinate 10,485 of CANQQS010000081.1, forward strand.
TAATCACATAGCTTTTCGGCGATTTCCGCTTTAGTCATATGAGGATTTCTGCCTTTTGACAAAAGACACATTTCGGTTGCAAGCACTGTGCCCTCACCGTCGGTGTGGATAGAGCCGCCCTCCAATACAAAGCCGTCGGTTGTGTAATAATCCGTGCGGGTCAATTCGCATATTTTTTCCGCTATGAGCAGATCCTTATCCCACGGAAAATACAAGCCGTCATATAAACCGCCCCATGCGTTGAAGCCCCAGCTTACGGCGCGTCTGCCTCCTTTGCCGTCAACAAGAAAGGTAGGACCTGTGTCGCGGCACCACGCATCGTTTGAAGACATTTCAACTATGCGTATATTACTGTTCAGTTTTGAACGGCAGTTTTCATATTGGCTGTGCGACGCAAGCATGGTGACCGACTCGAAACGGCTTATCGTTTCGGCGACCTGCGCGTAGCTTTCCTGCGCGGGCTTTGCGCCGAGCCGCCAGTTATCGGTGCGCTCGGGCCATATCATAAAAATTTCGTCCTGCGACTCAAATTCCGCAGGCATTCTGTAGCCGTCCCGTTTCGGCGTTGAATTTGTTATAATTCGTGACATAATAATCTCCTTAATTCCCGTGGGTGAGAAGTATTTTATACATTTCAGGTCTGCGGTCGCGGAAAATCCCCCATTCGCGCCGCTCCTTTAAAAGAGCATCGAGGTCAAATTCATGCGCAATAAATCCCTCGCCGGTTCTGTTCATTTCCTTGATTATTTCGCCGTGATTATCCGTTATAAATGAAGAGCCGTAGAATGTGATTTCGCCTTCGCATCCCACTCTGTTCGCGGCGATAACCGGAACCATATTCGCCGCCGCGTGACCGCACATGACGTTCTGCCAATGCGGCTTGGAATCTTTTTTAAGATACGGCTCACTGCCGATCGCGGTGGGAAAGAAAATCAGTTCCGCTCCCATCAGCGCCATAGCGCGCGCCGTTTCCGGAAACCATTGATCCCAGCATATACCGAAGCCGAGCTTTCCGAAGCGGGTATCCCACACTTTAAATCCCGTATCGCCGGGGGTAAAATAGAATTTTTCCGCGTAAGGAATACCGTCGGGAATGTGCGTTTTGCGGTACACGCCGAGAATTTCCCCGTCCGCGTCTATAACGGCAATACTATTGAACGCTGTGTTGACGCTCCGTTCGTAAAAGCTCACGGGAAGCACTGCGCCAAGCTTCCTCGCGAGGCTTTGGAACCGCGCTATTGCCGGGTTTTCTTTTGTCGACGCAGCATAATCAAAATATTGGAAATCATGCTTTTGGCAGAAATATTCCGTTTCAAACAGCTCTTGCAAAAGTATAATATCCGCTCCCGCATCTTTCGCCGCGCAAACAAAGTATTCCGCCTTGTCCAGAGTATCTTCGCGGGTTTTCCCGACGCTCATTTGCACTGCGGCGGCTGTAACCTTTCTCATGTAAATCACCTCAAAAAAAACAACGGAGCACTTCCGCCGCTCCGTTGCCATATTATATACATTATAGTTTTTAAAGTGCAATTTTGCAACAGTATTTGTAAAATGTGGTCTGTTTTAATAATAAAAATGGGCAAAAAGAAGTATTTTTTGCGAATCATTTTGGGATATTTTTTACATTTACAAATCTGCCGCGCCGGAGTATAATATAATTTAAGAACAATGGGGTTCCGAATACTCTCTCGGAGGTGTGGGGAATGCTCATTAACGAACTCAATGATTTAATATTTTTCAACAATTTAATTTATAAAATCTATTCCGTTGACGATCTCGGAGATATGCGCCGCGGATTTCTCGAACAGCTTCATTTGACGCTCGATTTTGACGCGTCCGACTTTTATCTCGCGGATAAAAACAATTCAACCGGACTTGCAGAGCCGATTTTCTATAATTACAGCGGCGCGGGCGCGGGTGAATACGACGAGCTCGACTATTCGCGCGGCATTCTTTACAGCGGCAAGTGCATTGTTTACCGCGAGTCCGATATTATTTCTGAGGACGCGCGTGTGCGTACCGATTACTATAAAAAGGTATACGAGAAAAACGGATGGCACTACGCCGTGCAGATGATACTTGCGCGCAGCAAGAGATTTCTCGGCGTTATCACATTTTACAGAAATAAGGGCAAGCCCGATTTTTCCAACGACGAGGTCATGATGCTCGATATGCTCAAGGATCATATGGCGTTCAGGCTGTACAGAGAGCTTACTCCGCACGACAAGCGCCCCGTGCGCGATATTGCCGAATTTGCCGAGATCCATTCGCTTACAAAGCGCGAGGTCTCAGTTCTTGAGCTTGTAATGGAAGGGCTTTCCAATCAAGAGATAAGCGACAAGCTTATAATAAGTGTGCATACGCTTAAGAAACACATACTTAATATTTACAGAAAGGCGGACGTGAATAACAGAATACAGCTTCGCAATAAAGTCGCGGGGCTGAAAAACGATGATTTTGAATACTGATATACTACTTTTGGAGTATAAAAATAAATATTTGTGCTACTTGAAAACCCGAACCGCGAGTG
>CANQQS010000082.1 GCA_947626045.1 uncultured Clostridia bacterium
CGGACGGTCAAAAGTCCACTTCCCTCGCGGTAAATGATGTTCTTTCTTGCACAGCACGAATAATTCGCCGCTTCTGTAAGTAAGACATTCTGATTGGTCGCCACCGTCTGTAGCGCCGTTGCCGTAAAATCAGCCATTTTACATCACCCCTTCTATCATGGTTTTCATTTTCTCGCGCCACTGCTCGTTGCTCTTTTTTCTTTCCTCTTTGTCGCGCTCCTGATTTTCTTTGATTTCAATGCGATTAAGCATAAAAACGAGGAAATTCACATCTTCGCAAGAAAGAGAGTCTTTTTCAACAAGGCTGTGAGCATAATCTTCAAGTTTCTTTTCGATTAACTCTTTCATTTTGTTCTCCTTTTCTGAATATGTGCAATAAAAAACTACTAACCGTTTATTGGTCAGTAGTTTCTATGGTTTTATTCAGAACGGTTTTATGCGAAACGCTCAATGCCTAAGTCAAAGATGGAAAGTTGCGCTTTTTCCGTCTCGAGACGTTTATTCGCCTGTTCGTAATACTGTTTATCTAATTCAAAGCCTATGTAGTCAAATCCTGCATTGTGACACGCTATAAGGCTCGAGCCGCTCCCAACGTGGGTATCTAATATCTTGTCGCCTTTCTTCGCATATTTCGATAATATCCAACTATACAACGCCACGGGTTTCTGTGTTGGGTGTATACGATATTCTCCCGTATTCATGGGCGACATATAAAAGGTCTTTGCCACTTCATCAAGGCTCGTCCACGCATATTCGCATGAGGCAAACGATATGTTTTCCGGCTGTTTCTTATCCCATATCAAAAAACATTTTGTAGGTGGTAAAGGAAAATAATTCCCACCCCATATAATCTGATTTTTACTTACCCGGAAAAGCTGTTTGAAATAATCATCAGTCGGAATATTATCGTCCCACGTCTTTTTACCTTTGTTGTATTTCTTCAATCGTCCGCTACTGTTTATATCAATCCCGTATGGTGGGTCTACTATTGCAAGGTCAAAATACTTATCTGGGAAATCTGGCAAATAATCCATACAGTCGCCACAAACAAAGCTGTTTAATTCAACCACGGTGCATACTCCTTTCTATGCTTATATTCTACCAAATACGCACGAATAAGTTGTATACACCTTCTGGGCAAAGCCACACAAATTACTGACCAATATTCGGTTGTCAATGTACAAACAAAAGGACAGACTACCCGCCTGCCCTTTCGCTGTAATACTGCTATTAAGCAGACATGATTTAGTCAAGACTTAGTTGAGGTTTAGTCAACGATTTAGTCAAGCAAATCAAGTTACTCAATATTCAGTTTTGCGCCCGACATTTATGTCGGTCACAAGTGGTTATTGCAGTTTTTACAACTACCACTTAGCACCCACAGCCGGAATTGAACCCACAGCCGCAACCGTTGTTATAGTTGTAGCCATAAGAGCCGGTAAACGGATTGCATACCTGATAAGACGCAACAGGGAACGGACGCAGAGTGTTGATAATCTGGTTCGTCTGGTTGCCCTGAGAAGCCGCAAGCTGAGCCGTAAACAACTGCTGATTAAGCGCCGCGATCTGCGCGTTTTTCGCTTCAATCTCCTGCTGAGTCAGCTTGCCGAGGATAGCATTAACTCCGGCGTTCTGGGAGTCAATAATATCCCTTCCGACGTTCTGAATTGTCTGCCTGGTATCACAAGACTGAGTGGCGAGATTGTAGTTAATCTGAGCCTGTCCTTCTCTGTTTTCACAACAGCAGTTCGCAATCTGTGTAGCAAGTGCGTTCTGTCCCTGAAGCAGTGCAACGTTGGTCGCATTGAATCCGCTCTGTACGGTTCCCTGCAAGCCGTTAATCATCTGCGCTGTGTCATACTGTTGCTGACAAATCGTGCTGTTTAAGTTCGCAAAGCCGAGGTTGGTAGCGTCTACGCCATTCTGCGCCGCGCTCTTTAACTCAGCAAAATTCATATCCATGCATAAATCTCCGCGAGTCAGTGCGCCCTGTCCGGCAGGACTGTTGATTCCGCCGCCATTCCCATAACCACCGCCGAAGCCATTGCCGCCCCAGCCGCAGAAGGCAAAGATAAACAGCACGATCAGCCACCAAACGCCGCCGTCTCCCCATGTACCGCCGTTGTTATTTCCGTTTCCGGTAGCCGCCGCAATGTCAGCTAAACTATAGCAATTGTCCATTGTTTTTCTCCTTGTTAAATTTATTTACAAACCGTGTGCACCCGGTATGTATCAAAGTCCTGTCTGCCGTCTAAATTTGGCAAACTCATCATCAAACGACACTCCCCGTTCTTTGCAAATGTTCCGGGCAAACTGTTCGATCTGCTTCGTGTTGCCGGACTGAGCCATGTTCAGCACGTTCGCCATCATCGGATTGTTGCCGCCCATGTTCTGGAGCATATTCATTACCATCTGTTGAGGATTGCCGCCGTTCTTAATCATTCCGATAAGCTGTAAAGGGTTCATCATTCGTCTTTTCCTCCCCTTGTCGTTTTCGGCTTTAACTGCCGTTCGATCTTGTCAAATCTATCGTTCAAGTCCTCGAAACTGGAAAGAATATCATCGCGGAACGCTTTCAGCCTCCCGTCCAGAATATCCGTCACGCTCGGCTTGCTTTCCTCTGTCTGCGGCGTTTCTGCTGTGTAAGTTGTGATTCGGCTTGTCCCGTCACTCTGTAACTGTTTGGTGTATATCGTCTTACCGTCCGTTGCCGGGAAGAACATAATTGACCCGTCCATCATTACGTCCGTAGCCTTTACGCTCTCAATGCTGTCAACATACTTGCCGTTCAAGCCTTGCTGTGCGTTGTACTGCTGTTGCATTGGCTGTTGTACCTGCGCCATCTGCGGCTGTTGTACAGGTGGCATCATATTCGGTTGATATTGATAGGGATTCGGGTTGAAATACTGCTGATACTGCGGATAGTTCGGATATGTCATAGATTGCGCCTCCTATGTTTTATAGGAATAGCGTACAACGAAAAAAGCGGCTCGGACAGTTCGTCTAAGTCGCTTGAAAGTTCTGATTAAGTTGTGAAAAAGGTGCGGAAAAGTTCACTTTTCGTTCTGTAGTTTTGGCTGATAATTCCAGATTGGCATACCAGAAAGGATTGACGCAAGCCCGAAAATATACGCTGTCTGATTTTGCGGTGTCATTTCAAGCCCGGCTGTATCCGCCTTGTAACGCTCATACATTCGGATTTTGTCTCTTGCGTCCGCTGTCTCCATCTGCAATAAATCAGACTTTGTATTCTGCAAATCTTTCAAGTCAGCTTCGTACTTTGACCGCAATTTCGCAACTGCAATTTTGTCCTCTCTGTATTCTCTATCACTGCTTTCCACTTCCTCTTGCGCAATTTTGAGATTTGTCGCTTTGGCTTCCAATAGAGCCGCTTCTTCTTCCGCTTTTGTAAATGCAAGTTTTTCAATAAATCCTGCTTCGCTTGCCAATACTTCTAAAATCTTTGAAGCTGTTTTGCTTGACAGCATATTCCTTGCGGCATTTTCAGTCATGCCGTAGTATTCCATCATTTTTTCTTTTAACAGTTCGTCACTTGTTTTCTTTTCCTCCATGATATACCCCTTTCCTATCCATATTTTTCCGCAATCCATTTATCCATATTCACCACGCTTGTTACCGCAATCATCTTTTTGTTGACCTTGCGGCTTAGGCGCTTGACGGAAGATATATCCATGTTGAGCAAATCACAGCAATCCTCCAACGTACAGCCGGACGCACGATAATCAAATAACTCTCGCTCTTGTGGTGTAAAGTTGCAGAATACCCTATAGTATTCGAGTTGTGGTAAAACGTTCTCGGATATTTTCAAATTAACGCCTCTTATAAGCCTTATCAGCTTTCTGATATTAGGCTGAGTAGTTCCCGCTTGTCCTGCTCCATCTTTTCCGTGTGGTTGCCGTAAATTTGGTGATCCATTATGTCAATCAAAATCCGGCTCATGCTCGCCTGCATTTTCTTGATTTCCTCGATGTTGCGGTAGTCCTTCTCTACGTTTCTTTCAAGCTGATCTACCCGGTCTTTCATCTTAACTGCCGGCCTTATCCACTTCCAAATAACTGCCGCCGCACCGCCGATGATGGAAATGCCGCCGCAGATTGCGAGTAACGTGTTGATTGCTGATGTAATGTCCATTGATTAGTCCTCCCCGATTATCCTCTTGATTTGCTTTATTTTATTCCGTAGCCGCTTATTGTCTTTTCGGATAATATCAAAATCGCTTACTGCATTTTCCAATCCAATAAGATAATCGGACGAAACATTATAGAATTTACATAGCTTGTATAGATTGTATGCATCGGGAGTTCTTTGCCCGTTCTCGTATCTACAAAGAGTCACTTCCGTTATGCCGATTTTATCAGCAATATCTTTTCTCGGTCTTTCCCCTCTTAATTTTTTGAGCTTTTCGGGCAACAGCTTAACCCCGTCATCCATACTCTATACCTCCCTCTCCCAATAATACTGCGGCACTTCTCCTCCGCTATCCCATGAATCCCAATAAAACCCGTCCACCACGCACACCACATGACCGGGTATTGCAAGCACAAACGTACCAACTGGATTATCCCGACAGAAATCGTCAACGGTATAGATGTCCTGTCCGTGGTCGTCAACCACATTGCGCCGGAAACCGTTGCGCCGGAGATAGGCACCCCAAATATGGTTCGCAGAGGGCATATCGCAGAGTTCAAATCCGACAGAGGACAACTCTGCATAGACTGTTTCCCAATCCTTGTTTAACGCTTTGGATAACGCTCTGATAGTGCAGTCGCCGACACGTTTTGATAAAGGATTGGCATTGTATTCACGCCAACGGTTCATAAATCATCACCTGCCTATCAAACCGAATACCATGCGTTGTTATCTTCATCAAACGGGTGCAAATTATCAAGAAGTTTCCTCATGCAATCAGGGCAAATATTTATGAGACAACCGAGATTTCCATCAGCAAGTTCTGGTTCTATTCCTTCCGCATTCCTTGCGCTATCGTCAATCGGAGGAATAAAATTCAGCGTAAATCCGTTTGCTTTTATGAATACGCCCCTTTTTTCTTCGTATTCTTCTCCTTTTCGTCTTGCTAACCTTGCTTTATCGTCATCGTAGTTTGGATTTTCATAAATCCCATCATACCAATCATAATTCTTTTGGCAAAAGCAACATTTGTATTGTATCATCATTACGCCTACCTCTCTTTCCCCTTTATTTTACCGCGCAACGGCTGATTAGTTGTATACACCTTTAATCAGCTTTTTGCGTTGTTATATCTCTGTGCCGCTCCCCGTGCCGCCGCCGCTTGTTCTCTCCCCCATTTGGCAATGCTTATTCTGTCCGCCAGTCTTTTTAGATTGTTTTCCTCGCAGAAATTGTTATATGCCTTGTTCTGTTTCGCCAACAGTGCCGCTTTTTTCTGATAGTCCATATCGAGGGCAAATTTCAGCTTTTCGTCTTTTGCATTGTCAACAGCGGCTTTCAGTGTCATTACCTCCCGCTTTGTCTTACGGATACGGCGTTCTAATGTCCGCTGACGTTGCTGTGTTTCGTATGCCTTGCGGTTTTCTTCGGTGTCGTAATGCTCAAAAGGATTGTTCATATCCTCGTAAAATACAGAGAAGCTATGGCGGCAGTTGGCTCCGTCCAGTCCGTCAACCTTGCCTATTCTCGTAGTATCAACAAAATCTGGATATTTCGCCCGCAGTCTTGCGCTCGGATTCTCTGGTTTTGGTATATCTGGCATTGGATAAACCTTGTCCATCTTATCCCAATCAACAAAAAATACCTGACCTTGCCAGACCTCATGCGTTGGACGTGCGCCCATGTGACTACTCGTAAGGGCAAGCTCTACTCCCATTTCTTTCATTCTGGCAATCGTGATCTGCGCCGTTGATTGAGCAACACCAGTCCGCACGGCTCTCAAAGTAGCGGTTTCAATCGTGTCCTCGTGTCCGCTCGGATATTTGATAATAACTCCATCCTTTTCAATTTCTTCCAGTGCTTCTTTCACAGCCTGCGTGTATGAAATACTTCCCGAAGCTGTCAGCATATACGCCTTGTCTACGGCGCGTATAAACGTCTGTTGCGCCGCCTTTGCCATTGTTCCAGTATAATTCTTCCATTCTCCGAGAGTGGCGCGATATGACCGTTCCATAAGCCGCATAAGGTACGGAGACTGCATGAGCGGCGCGGGGGATAGTCCAGCCGCTTCATAAATGGCATTGTCATACTGGATATTCTTAACGCCCGCGTCAATCATGGCTTCGCGGATTTCCTGCTCTTGTAGCCTCGTCCGCTTTGCAATCTCCCGCTGTATGTCCTCTAAGAGATAGCCTGCATCCTGTAGCAATTCCACAGACCATTTGTCTGTAGCTGTCAACAAATAATCCTCTCCCCGACCGATACGAATCATGATACGCTCGATAATGCGGTTGAGTATGTCTTGATGAAGAAGGGAAGCCACTTCCTCGCTCCCCTCCGCAACGTGCAATAAATAATCTGGACTTAAAATGGCTTTATCCTCCAATCAAAAACTTATTTTCGGCAGATTATCAATATTTAAATTTATTGCCAAATTCCCACCGATAAACCCGCCGACCTCATTTATAGGCGCAAGTCCTTCTTCGTTCCCGGAAATATGTTTGACGTCCCCGTTCAATGCTTGCATGATAATCATTGTGATCTGCGAATTTGCAAGAACCGCTTCCGCTTCATCTTCCAAAAAGATTTCCCTTAATTTCAAGAGTTTCTTTTCTGGAATATTTTTAAGAAACAGTTCCAAGAAATCTACCAGATTTTGTGATAACTGAAAACTCATTGTTGCTTCGCTGTCAACGCCGTTTGCAAACTCCATTACCTCTTTCATAATTGTTTTACTCATTTTTTACCTCCCGTTATTTTTTCATAAAGTTCATCGCCTTTATAGCCTTTTGATAAAAGATAATCCATTTTCTTTTTCGTGATATTCAGAATTTCAATCCATTCAGCGATTGTATGAATTTCCCCATTCATTTCTTCAATATGATTATTTGTTCTATTATTCTGCTGTACTTTCATTGTAGTCCAACGGCAATTAGACGGCTCGTAATTCCCGTTCGGGTCAATTCTGTCTATTGACAAAGTTTTTTCATACCCATTGTTTATCGCCCAATTATAGAAATTCTCAAAAGACTCTTTCCATTCGTCACATACTGTTATGCCTCTTCCCCCGTAATTTTTATATCCTGCATTTTTAGGATTAAAGCACCTCGCTTTCATATTGAGCCATATTGTAGAAAGCCGCTTATCTCTTTTCCCCTTTCTTGCCCGCATTTCTTTCATTCTTTTGCTTGCTTCTTCATAGTGCAGACATCCACAGCTTCTTACACGCCCACTATTTAGATTCGCTGTGATTGTGTATTTAACGCCGCCGCAGTCACACGCACATTTCCACAGAAACCTTTCGTCTTTGTCCCTTCCCGCTCTTTCAACAACAGTAAGTTTTCCAAACCTTTTCCCTATGTATTGATTTTCTTTTTCTATCTCTCTGCACTCTGCACACATCGGAACGGCGGTTGTTTTTAATATTGTTTCAGATACAACATCTTCCTTCCCACATTCGCAAATACAATTCCAATAGGGAACTTTAATTCCGCTCGGCATCGGTTTTTCATATGCAATAGACAAAGCTGTATATTTCCCGATCTTATCACCTATATGCGGTTTATTTCTTCTCACTGCCATATTATCACTCCTTTATATACATTCAACTACTTGTAGTATAACACATTCACAATGTAATTGCAAGTAGTTAAATGTTGTGGTATAATCTTTCCCGAAAGGAGCGTGCAGTCATGGCAAATAACAGAGGTCTTACAAATCGTGTTGCAATCTCAAACGCAATAGATAAAGAGTTATACAATAAGCTAAAGGCGTATTCAGAGGAAACAGATATTCCCATGAGCAAACTGCTTGACCGGGCAATCAGAATGTTTCTGGAAAGCATTGAGAGGGACGAATGACCGCCCCTCTTTTTTATTCCTCCTCCCCAAACAATGTTGGCTCTTTCATTATTTCGCAGATAAAAGCCATATTGCAGGCCATGTGTTTATAGTGCGGTATGCCGCTCTCTGCATCCACGCTTGCCGGATCATCAACAAACGCCAGAAAATGCCGGTACAGCGCATTGATATAGCGTTCTATCTCAACTTTTCTCCAGTTATCCGGCGCATGGTATTTCTCAACGCCGTACATTCTGACTTCTGCTATATCCCGGATAATCTGCGACGGCACAAGCGCAAGTTCCAGTTTCCCGGCATCCGCTTTTATGCTCTGATCTGCCATGTCATTCCTCCGTTCCGAATAACGTCGGTTCTTTCGGCGTGGCTTCGGCAACCATAGCTTTCGCCTCGCTCTCGCTGAGTCCTTCAAATTTGGTGTAATACATCCACGGCGGTACATCGCCCTGTATGCGGTATTTCCACCAGTTCGCCTTGTCCTCTTCATAGCTGTAGGTAATGTCCCCAAAATTATATGTTATGCTTTCCTCTATCGCCGCCCAATCCTCTGCCGGAAGCGCCGTGTATAAGTCAGCCATAACATTCATGCCGTACAGCAGATTATTGATTGCCGTTCGCAACTGGTCACGGATATTTTTTACAGTCCTGATTGTTTCCTGATCATCAGCCTGCACCTGAGTGGCGGTCATAAGCCCGGTCTTTTCGTCCAGAACGAACATTCCCTGCGAAAACCCGCACTTCGTGGAAATCAACGCCAAAATGGAATTGATGTCTGCAATACGCTGTTCCGTCAGCAGTGTTGCGACGTGTTCGTCAACCTTATCATCGTCCATGCCGCCTCCCATCTGCAAGCCTTTGACAAATCGTGGGAGTTTCTGCTTGTGCTGTTCGGCGTACATGATAGCAGATTCCGGCACAAAGGTCATATGCTTACTATCCTCAACCTCTGATTTCTTCCGGCTCCACGCTATATCCAATGCCTTTAACTCATTCAGCGCATTATGCCAGATTGGAACGCCCAGCGGAGACGTGCGGTCTATGCGGTTCGGCGCAGGATTCTTGAAATACGCAAAAAGCGGACGCTCGATATGTTCAAGCGCCACGTCCGGCTGAATGTCCGCCCACTCCCGCACCTCTGTCAGCGGGCAGGGATCCCCGATACTGGTATTTGCGCCCGTGCCCTTTTTCTTGTATGCGTAGTTGGTAATCCTGTACGTCCTGTTCTCGTCCTCGCCCTCAAACCTATGCCACTCAAGGCGGGTGTATGTAGTGTCTTTCCGACTGATCTGCGTTTGGAACACACACCCGAGGATATTCCCGTTGCTGTCCGTTTCCGTCGGTGCAAACGCGCCCGGCTCCACATAATCAACATTCTTGCCGTTTGGTTTGAACATCAGTCCGCAGTTTCCCAACGCCTCACTGGTCTTATCATTGATAACCTGCAAGATATAGTCCGCCTGTTCCTGCAAATACTGTCCCCGGGGCGTGTCCGGAATCTCAATCCCGATGTCTAACGTAACCAGTCCGGCGGTCACGTCGTCGATAAATCCGGCAAAATTGATACTTTCAATATCGTCCTCCGGGTCTATCCACTCCGGCTTTCCGGCTGTGATATGCTCGAATTTATCAATCCATGCCGTCATAGTGTCGGACAGCAATAAATCAGTATCAAACCGTTCCTCAATCTCTCTCTTAAACAACTTATTCCACACCGCCTTTATCAGTTTAATTAAACCCATGTCCATCACCTAAATATTTTATTTCATCAACTACAGTCGCTTCGCCTGTGATGATTTCTCTTTCCGGCTTCATAAGTTCGTCTTTAAATTCCATGAGATATAGCGCACAATCTGTTTTACTCGCGCCGCCACCCATGAGCATTTCAATAGCCGTATCCAGTTTGAAGCATATGTATTGTGCCAAGTTCATTTATTGCCTGCACCGCCTTTATAAAGTTTATCAGTCACATTTACATCACTCCGCTTTGTATCTCAACCAATTTAAAATCAAATCTTCGCCCACTCCATGACAAAACTTTTCGCAGATATATTTTGCCATTTCTTCATTGGTCATTCCTCTGATTTTATCTGCTATTGTCCATTCAAAAGGCAATAATGTCTTTTCTGGCCACCACCATTCACCGTCATCACAGGATATTTTATATACCCCATCCTCCCGAACCTTTACAACTTCTGCGGCCTCGCCCTCATGGCCAAGCATATCAAATACTACATCTTCTGTGCTCCCATATTTTTCATCTTCTATCAGCCCTCTTATAACTCTGACTTTATCGCCAACTTTATACATCTTCCTACCTCCCTATATAACCCACTTATTCAACTGCCGCGCCACCGTCAGCTTGCTGATTTTCTTCCCCTTGGTTTTCTTCCAAGTACCCCACATTCTCTACTGCAAAATCTTCGTTTTAAATATTTCCCAACAATATACGTTTTTCCACAATACTCACAAACTCGTTCTTCGTTGTCAACTCCCAACTTTCGGCGATATGCTGACTTGCAAGCATTGGAACAAAACTTATTTTCATTCTCTCCGTAATATCTTATTGTTTGAAATTTATGACCGCAGTTGTCGCAAGTGTATGTTATCGGTTCTCTCTTGCTCATTGTTTTCTTTTGCATTTCACTATGCCACTTGCGCCCAACTTCGCTTTTATGCCATTCAATCGCTTTTGGTCTTACACGGTCTTCAAGGTTTTTTATTTTATTTTTCCTTTGCTCATCCGTAAGTTCTGCACCATGCAACTTTATATGTTCGCTGTTCGATAATATTTGCAAATTGTTTATTTCGTTGTTAGACTTATCGTGGTCAATATGATGTATCGAATATCCTTTCGGAATATCCCCATTGTAAAAACACCATACATCTCTATGTAATCTCGTCCCTGTGCCGCCAGCATCATGGCACAAATAATAGCCGGTTTTATCGTCCCTTACATATTTGTGATTGTTAAATATAGCAATTTTCCCATTGTCCAAATATTCAACATCTGTCATATTATTTTACCTCAATCAAATAATCCATTTGTTTAATTGCCTTGCTACAGTAAAAATTAAGTACCTATCAGCATCTGCGTGATGATCTGATTCTTTTATTACGGCATCTTCCACGCTCCTATCATCCCACGCATACTGTTGATATTCCTTTATGGTTTCCACACAGCTATCATGTACCTGATACAGTCCGTAGTTGAGATATTTCGTTACTTCCTGTATGCCGTTCAATACATCGTTATTCGCCGCCTTGACAATGTATCTGCTGTGCTTTTTTATCGTCTCAATAAATCCCGCCGCTGACGGGTCAACCACAACATACTCAATCGGCAAATCTCCGATAGCGTCGCACATGATCTTGTAGTATTCCTCGTTGTCAAGTCTGCCGCTCTTGCGTCCGTCGTGGTGTATCTCTCGTATCTTGCGCACCTTTCGCCCGGCGATCTCGTATATACCCCCGGCAAATGGATTGACTGTACCATAGTCCAGAGACACATAATAGCGGCTGTTTGGCTTGCGCTCCACTTCCCCGGAAAATACGTGCTTCTCCCGGCTGAACATCGGGTAAACCAAGCCTTCAGCAAGGGCCCATTCGCCGAGTATGTAACGCTGATAATAAACACTGCCCTCATACTCTTTGCAGAGGTTGTCAACAAAAGCCTTGTCCAAAAACGGATTATCAAAGATTGTGTACTTCTGGCAGTAGATATCAAACTCTTCACTATCCAGAAATTCCTTTAACCAGTGGTTAGGCCCTTGCGGGTTCAACGCACCGTCAAAACAGGAATACGGCTTGTCCAGACGGGATTTCAACAGGTCGAATACTTCCTCGTTCCAATCGGCAACCTCATCGCCGTAGCAATATTTGATCGAGGATCCTCGCAGTTTGGACACTTGACTGACCTTCTCCGCTCCCAGACAATAAACCTTTTCGCCAAACAGATAGCAGATGTTCTGACTGTTGATTTCGCCGACAAGGTCAGTGCCCCATATCTCACGCATAGGCTCAAGCACATTTCGCTCAATCGTGGACTTGGTCACGCCGAGGATAACAGCTAACCCCGGCTTGCCGATCCTTGCCCGGATGCGCTTGGGAATGACGTAATAATCACAATACGTCTTGCCCGATCTCGTTGCGCCGGTCTTTATATTCCACCTGTGATTTGCGTTGTCGAAAAACTCACGCTGTTTTACGCTGAATGGCATTTAGTACAGCTCCACTTCCCGCATATCTTCATTGATGTAAACTTCTGTTATATCTACAGTGTCACTGCCAATTTCATGCGATGTTCTAAGTTCGTATTCCTCTACACCCTTTTCCTTCGCCCATTCATATAAATCCTTTGCTGTCATATCACACCACCCCTCCTATTTCTTTCAGCACTTCGTCAAGTTTGGAAAGCGCATCCTCGTTCGCGCTGTCCTTCGGACTGTCCTTCCACTTGTCCGGCTTGCGGTTCTTCAGCCAGAATATCTGTGCTGTCACGTCTCCCGGCACTTCCTTTTCGACTTCGACCAAATCTCCGTCTTTTGTCAGCCGCATTTCGCTTGTCTTGTATCCTATGGCTCTCTTGAGAAGTGCGTTCTCGACCTGATAATCAACAACTTCTTTGCCCCTTTTTAAGGACTCCGAAATCTCCGGGTATTTGTTCTTCCACTCGTAAAGGGTGGACTCTGTGATTCCGGCGTTCTGCGCTATCTGCTTATCCGTCAGCCCGTCTCTCGCCCACCCTTCGAGTTTTATCAATCCTTCCTCAGTGAGCCAATATTCGTATTTTCCTTTTGCCGTTCGGCTCACCGCCTTTCTTGCTTATAACATCAACTTCCCTTTATC
>CANQQS010000083.1 GCA_947626045.1 uncultured Clostridia bacterium
GAGCGCACGCTTCAGGACGCGGACGACCTTATGGCGCGTTTCCGCATTTCGGGCGTGCCGGTGGTTGACGGCGACAACAAGCTCATAGGAATTATAACGAACCGCGACCTTAAGTTTGAAACGGATTTCACTCAGAAAATATCGGATGTTATGACAAGTACCAACCTCGTCACCGCGCCCGAGGGTACGACTCTCGATGAGGCGCAGAAAATTCTTTCGCGCGCGAAGGTCGAAAAGCTGCCGATAGTAGACTCCGAGATGCACCTTAAGGGTCTTATCACGATAAAGGACATCGAAAAGGCGGTTCAGTACCCCAACACCGCGCGCGACAAACAGGACAGGCTTCTGTGCGGCGCGGCGATAGGCGTTACGGCGGACGCGCTCGAAAGAGTTGACGCGGTGTACAAGGCGGGCGTTGACGTTATCGCGCTCGACAGCGCGCACGGTCACAGCGCGAACATTATAAATAAGGTAAAGGAAATCAAAACCGCTTTCCCCGACCTGCCGATAATCGCCGGCAATATTGCGACGGGTGAGGCTGCCGAGGCGCTTATTGAAGCCGGCGCGGACTGCTTAAAGGTAGGTATTGGCCCCGGCTCGATATGTACGACGCGCGTTGTCGCCGGTATAGGCGTGCCGCAGATCACGGCTGTTTACGACGTTTCGCAGGTCGCGAAGAAGTACGACATTCCGATTATCGCAGACGGCGGTATTAAGTACAGCGGCGATATTGTTAAGGCTATCGCGGCCGGCGGCGACGTTGTTATGCTCGGAAGTCTGCTCGCAGGCTGCGACGAAAGCCCCGGTGAATTTGAGATATTCCAGGGCAGACGCTTCAAGGTTTACCGCGGTATGGGTTCGATCGCGGCGATGGAAAAGGGCAGTAAGGACAGATATTTCCAGACGGGCTCGAAAAAGCTTGTACCCGAGGGCGTTGAGGGACGCGTTCCCTACAAGGGTCCCCTCTCCGACACGATATTCCAGCTTGTCGGCGGTATCCGCTCCGGTATGGGTTACTGCGGTACAAGGACGATCGGGCTGCTTAAGGAAAACAGCCAATTCGTCCGCATCACCGGCGCCGGTCTTAAGGAAAGCCACCCCCACGACATCTACATCACAAAGGAAGCACCCAATTACTCGCAGGGTTGACTGCACGCATAAAAACGTCACATGGGCGGCGTGAGATAAAACAATAAAGTATGTTTTTACGGGATAGAACCGTGTTATGCGGCTCTATCCCGTTTTTTCGGTTATCCGCAATGGGCTTTATACGGTTTTACGCAAAAAAAGAGGCGGCTAAATGCCGCCTCAGAGAGAGTTATTGGCGGATATTTTACCGCCGAAACACCGCGCCGCCCGTTGGGGCGGCGCGCTGTTAAGCGAGATTGACGTGTGCGCGATTAACCGCCGCGCCGTATACTTTATTCAAATCTTCCGTACGCGAAGCCCCAGCCTTCGTTGTAATACTTTATGTCATCGATTGCCAGCTTTAAGGTCGAGCCGGGCTGTCCGCTTGAGTTGAGCAGCGGAATGGCGTATTCCTGAGCCGCTCTGTCGTAATACAGTGTATAGCTGTTCATAAGCGCGCCGTCGATATAGACGTTTAATGTCCGGTTATAATGGTCTGTGCCGTCAATATGACCTACCATAACATTCAGCACGCTGTACTGATTTCCGATATTGAATAGTGCCTCGCCCGCGTTTCTTTGCATTACTATGCCATCGTCAATGTCATAGCCGGACATTTTGAAGGTGCTTTCGTCCTCGTCGCCCGCGCGGTAGATTGTGACACTGTTCTTAGTGGTTTCATAAGGCAGACAATCCGTAAGCCATGTGGATTCAAGCGCGGGCGCCGCCGGAGGCTCAGTGTAATCGAAATGTCCGTTCGCGAAGCCCCAGCTTTCATTGTAATACTTTATGTCATCGATTGCCAGCTTGAGCGTAGAGGCGGGCTTTCCGTCGGCGTTGAGCAGCGAAATGGTATGCTCCCTTGCGACGTCGTCATATCTTAAATCTATCGACCGCTTTTCATCAAGCATTCCGTCGATATATACATTCAGCTTTCGGTTATAATGTTCTGCGCCGTCAATATGTCCGACGGTAAACGTCAGATTGGTGCATTTTCCTTCAAGGTTAAATATTGCCTCGCCGGCATTGGAGCCTGTCATAACAAAGCCGTCCGTGTACTGCTTGCCCGACATGGTAAATTTATCGTAATTGCCCTCACCGTCAATTCCTCCGTCTCTGTAAATTTGAGCATAAGAATACTCATACGGTGGAAATACCTTTGTCCAGTTGTTGTCACTCGTCGGTGATGACGGCTCCGCGGTGTAGTTAAACTTGCCCCTGAAAAAGCCCCAGCTTTCGCTGTAATATTTTATATCCTCGATTGCCAGCTTCATCTGCTGCGCCGGCTCTTTCGTCTGCGGATTTATAAGGCTTACGGTATGCTCGCGGGCAACATCGTCATAATAAAGCGGAATTTGCTCAACCGGAATCGTATCAAGATATACGATAAGCGTTCTGTCTTGATGAAGTGCGCCGTCAATATGACCGACGGTAAATGTCAGTTCGGTGCATTTTCCTTCAAGGTTAAATATCGCTTCGCCGGCACCGGAGCCTGTCATAACAAAGCCGTCCGTGTATTGTTCACCCGACATTGTCGCCCATTGATTTTGTTCGCTTCTGTAGGCTGTGGCATAGCTGTATTCATACGGGGCAAATACCTTCGTCCAGTTGCCCTCTGTCGGCACACGTGTGTCCTCGGTGAATGAGAATGTTCCGTCCGCGAAGCCGTATGCGCTGCCAATATCATTAATTTTGAACTTCATCTGATGCGCCGGTTCGCCGTTTTTATTCAGCAATGATATACTGTATTCTCTTGCGACATCGTAATAATATAACGGAATTTCGTAAGCAAGCTCCCTGTCCAGATACACTTCGAGCGTCACGCTTCGATAATTTGAACCGTCAACATGGCCCGCGGTAAATGTCAGGTTGGTGCATCTTCCCTGAAGATTAAATATTGCTTCGGCGTCAGTGTATGCGGCTGACATAGTAAACCCGTTAGTATATTCATAGCCCGACATGTTGATTGTCTCATATTTGGTGCGGTCGCACAAGGTAGTATAGGTGAGCTCGTACGGCGGGAACTCGGACATCCAGTTGCCCTTATACGGCTGTTTTTCCGGTCTGGATTTGCTGAGGAATTGGAACTCCGTAAATCCGTAGCCGCTGCCTATATCTTCTATTTCAAATCTCATGCCCATTGCGCCGGCTGTGTTGATTTCTATTTCCTGAACGCCCGTGTCATAGCTCAGCGGCACAGACTGTACGAGCTTTCTGTCAAGGTATATGTTGAGGGTGACGTTCCTGTTACTCGTGCCGTCAACATGTCCGTACTTGAATTTAACCGCGTCATATCTGTCGTCAAGATTAAACATTGCTTCAGCGTTGACATAGGCTGTTGTCTGAAGAACGAAGCCGTCCGTATAATCCTTTCCCGCCATTTTGAAATGCTGGCGGTTTATATCGGGGCTGAACTGCTCGTATGCCGTGCCGTACACATAATCATACGGCGCGCAGACGCTTATGCCGTCCTTCCATTCCGGCGCGGGTTCCTTCTCGACCGTCAGCGTGTACGGGTCGCAGAGACTCTTCATTCCGTCCATGCTGTCCCAAACCATAATTTTATTTTCCGCTCCCGGGAACATCGCGCGGCTTGTCGAGTACGGCAGCGCTATATTTTCGGTTCGAAGATCAGTGAGCTTGCCGCTGTCGTCGTAAGCGGCGTGAATTAAAGCGGCGGTCTGAATTTTATCGGAATTTATCGTGAGTATTTCCGAATCCTTGTCGTATGCGATTGACACGCCGCCCGCCGCCGCTGCCGAAAACGGCGTGAATAACGCCGCGAGCATGGCGAAGCATAAAATTAAACTTAACAACTTTCTTTTTTTCATTTCTGAATATCCTCCCTTTTATGTATTTCTGTGTACTAATTTAATACTTGAATTTCCGCGCTCGGCTGACCTATAGGCATTGACGTGTCGGCGGGGAACATTCCCTCGTAGGGATCTACACTGAACGTGATATGCTGTCCCACGTATTGCTCAACCTCGTCAATGTTTGATACTCGGAGCGCCCAGACGTTTCTCGTGTCAGTTCCGTCTATCGTCTGGAACGTCAGATCCTGCGGCTCATCAAGCACGACGAGGGCGTATGTCGCGCTTGTGTTCGCGTAAGCGCCGTTCGGATCGGGTTTGCCCTGCATTGAAACGACCTTATCGTAACCGTACCTGTCGAGCGTACCGCTGAGCTTTATTCTGCCGTCGTCAACATCTGTTTCGGGTTCGGTTCCCGTATCGACAGATTGTTCGGGCGCTCGCTGAACGGACTCGGGATTGAGCGCCGACGAGTCCTGCGTGCTGTGCCAGATTATATCGTAACAATCATACTCCGCCGGCACTTCGTCGCCTATTTTACCCTCCCATGGCTTATGGATTCCCATCGACGTATCCTCGTCCAGCGTTATTCTGTAAACGTAAATATTTCCGCCGCTCGCCCGGGTTATTCTGAGACCGTTTCCGTCCTTCATTATGCTGAGTGTGCTTCGGTAGCCGCTCATGGACGAGGTGCCTTCACATAGTAAATTTTCCCCCGAAAACGGCTGAATTACCGCGCGGGCATTCGGATCATATCTAAACAGACTCACATAGTATAAGTCCGCTGTTTCCTGTTCGACAATAAGTGTCGGAACAGCGTCCTCCGCGCTCATTTGCACAAGCGCGTATCTGTAATTTCCAGTCGGATCCACTCCGTCAAACTCATACGCGTCCGGCTGCGAAATAACAATGGCGTACCGTTCGAACGCGTCTGTTAAAACATCAGATGTTTCGGTATCGGGTGATGTTTCGGTGTAGTCGTCGGTCGGAACGGCTGTTCCACCGCCGCAGCCTACGAGCATTGTCGCCGCAATTAAGGACGCCATAACGGTTGACAGCAATTTTTTCATAATGTTTAATCCTTCCTTTTGCCTGAATTTTTCGCAATAAAAAATGCGTGACTCCACTTAACGCAAAGCCACGCAATAAAAAACGCGGTCTTTGACATTAAATGTTGTCACACATTTACCCTCAAAAAATATAAATTTACCAATAACGGAATGTAGTCAAAGTAACCTACGCTTTTTTTATAGCGCAAGCCGTTATCGGTAAAATATTAAAATTTAAGTAAATATGTGACAAGATTATTATAACATTATTTGACACGGTTGTAAAGAGGTAAATAAAAATGCCGCAATTTAAAGGCGCGGACCGATACGGTCCGCGCCATGTTTATTATAAGTATTTTCATAAAACGTCATCGCCGCTGCGCGGCAATAACTCATTCCCATGTGTAATCAAACGTAATATTCGCGCTCAGTAAAGGATCATTGCTGCTTTGGACGGTAATCCTGTCCCAGTCGTTTTTATCGCCGGCATAGTATACGTCCGTCAAAGCGGAACAGCCGTAAAACGCGTTTCTATCGATGTTTGTCACACTTGTCGGTATAGTAACGCCTGTCAAAGCGGTACAGCCGTAAAACGCGTATTGACCGATATTTGTCACGCCGTCCTCTATAATCGCCGTATTAATACTTGAAATGTATTTATTCCACGGCACATAGTTGTAATAATAATTCGTCATATTTCCATTGCCGCTTAATATGAGTCTGCTGTTGTCGTCTTCAACGCGCCAGTAAACGGAATCGCCGCATTTGCCCCAATCGCCTACCTCAGCGCCGTCACAGTAAACAGTCGCGCCTTTGGCGAAGTCGGAACTTTCACAGCCGGATATTTTTATGAGGCTTTCAAAGCTGCCGTTATAATATATATCCGTCAAAGCGGAGCAGGATGAGAACGCGTTTTTATCGATGCTTGTCACGCTTATCGGTACAGTAACGCTTGTCAGACCGCTGCAGCCGTAAAACGCGTTACTGCCGATGCTTATAACGCCTTCGGGTATAATGACGTCTGTCAGTCCGCTGCAGCCGTAAAACGCGTTACTGCCGATGTTTACAACGCTTTCGGGTAAGGTAATGCCTGTCAGTCCGCTGCAGTCATAAAACGCGTAATTGCCGATATTTATAACGCATTCGGGTATGGTAACGCCTGTCAGTCCGCTGCAGTTGTAAAACGCGTAATCGCCGATACATATGGTTTCGTCCGCGATTACATATTCGGTGGCAACGGTTCGGGTGTCAGCTGTTATCAAATGCTTTCCGATACAGAGGACGCCGTCCGTCCAATTATTATCGTCATTGTAATATCCCGTGTTGTAAAACGCGTTTCTGCCGATTTTCGTTACGCTGTCCGATATGGTAATGTCCGTCAAATCACCGCAGCCGTAAAACGCCCGTTCACCGACGCCCGTCACGCCTTCCTCAATGATTACCTTTTGAACGTTCTGCCACGGAATAGTCTTATTGCTGTAATCGTACATATCTCCCTTGCCGAGTATCGTAAGGGTATCTTCATCGTCAAGGAACCATACGACGGAATCGCCGCATTTTCCCCAGTTGTTTAATAACTGATCGTTGAGATAGACATTACAGCTTGTTATGTCGCTGCCGCCTGCGATCAGCGCGACAGTATTATAATCGCAGACATATATGTCCGTCAGCGCCGAGCAGCCCTCAAACAAGCTGCCGCCTGCGTCCGTCACATTTCCGTTTATTGTAATGCTTGTCAAACCGCTGCAGCCCGAGAAAACGTTGTTTCCGAAGCTTACGGCAGTTTGGGGCAGGGTCAGTTCCGTAATGCCGCTGCAGTCGGCAAACGCGTAGGAACCAATGCTTGTCACGCCTTCGGGTATAGTAACGTTCCCGATGCTGTCACAGCCGCTGAACGCGTAATCGGGTATTTGAGTTACACCTTCCGGAATGTCGGCGGAGGTAACGCGTTTATCATTTAAATAGAGCTTATCGGCATAATACATCGGATTGGAATAGTCCGAGCCGAAGCTTATATTCAGGTATGCCGCCATATCGGATATGCGCACACTGTCCAGATTGACGCATTTTTCAAACGCGCCGCTGCCAATGCTCTTTACACCGCTGCCGAGGGTAATGTTTGTCAGTCCGTTACACTCCGAGAAAGCGCTGTCACCAATATACGTTACGTTATCGGGTATTGTCACGTTTGTCAATGCGTCAAAGCCGGAGAATGCGTAATCGCTTATGCTTGTCACGTTGTCGGGGATTGTCAAATCGGTTACCGGCACGTCATTTACATACAGATTCTGCGCATAATACAACGGATTGGCGTCAGCCCCCGCAAACGTAATGTTACACCATTTTTCGAGATCGGTTATATACACGTTCTGCAGGCTTCTGCAGTCTTGGAACGCATGCTCGCCAATGCTTTCGACTCCGCCGCCGATGATTATATCATTCAGATTGTAGCAGTTGTAAAACGCGTAGTTTCCGATAGACGCGGTGCTTTCGGGGATTGTGATATTCCTTATGCTGCCGCAGCCGTAAAAAGCGTTGGAACCTATCTCCTGTATGCTGTCCGGCATTGTGACGCTTTGCAGATTGGTACAGCCGCTGAACATTCCCGCGCTTATGGTTTTCACATTGTCGGGAATAACAATATTCCTTATGGCGCAGCCGCTGAACGCGTAATCGCCTATATCCGAGACGCTGTTCGGTATGGTGATTTCCGTAAGCTGCGAACATCCGTTAAACGCGTTTTCACCGATAGCTGTTACCGGCAGTCCTTCAATTTGATTGGGTATATCTATTTTGTCTATATCGGAAGAGCAGCCCGTAACGGTGACAGTATTGTCCTCGAGCTTTGTATACCTCAAATAATCCAGGATATTTTTCCGTGTTTCGGACAAATCGGAGCTGTATATAAACTCCGCGTTCTTAAGCTGTTCGTTTCCTGACCCGATATAAAGCTCTTCCCATTCCTGCTGTGTTCCGCCGTATTCCACTCTTCTTAAATCCGTGCATCCCTTAAACGCGTCAGACTCTATTTCGGTTACGCTCTTGTTTATCAGGACTCTTTTTATCCTTGAACAATCGGCGAACGCATTTTTTGAGATTCGCTTGACGCCGTCCCCAATCACAACAATGTCTATTTTGTCTCTGTACGAATACCACGGGGCTCTGCTGTCTTCCGTATAGTCCTCCATGACGCCGCTGCCGCTGATTGTAAGCGTGCCGTTATCGTCAAGCAGCCATTCTACGCCCGTTCCGCAGTATCCTCCTGCAACCCTGCGCACAAATGTCACTGTAATATTCACGTCGCTGTCCGGCATTATAAAGACGTTGTCGGTTACTTCTATCACATTGCCGTCCGCGTCTGTGACTATCGGAGGCAGCGCGATATAATTACCGTACGCCGAGACAGAAATCGTAATCGGCGTTCCCGCGACCGCGCCCGTGACCTCTTTGTCTGCTTCTTTTATTCTGACAGAGCCTCTGCCCGAGTCATACTCTGTATTTATTGAACGGAATTTTTTTATATCCGACAGCTTGAGTTCCTTATATCCCGCCATTGGATATATGCTTTTCATATCAAGCCACCAGAATATTTTTACACTGCCGTAATTATCCTGTTTTTCAAAGGACACGTCAAAATCCCTTTGTGCGGAATACTGAGCCATGTCGATAAATCTGCCGTCGGCGTCATATAAAGCGAGGAAAACAGAGCCGCGCCGCTCGTTGTAGGTCTGCGGATTGACTGTAAAGGTGACGGTGTCGCCCGTAATAAGCGCGTCCGAGACAGTTATTTCATTTCCGTCAATGGGTATTTTTTCCCACACGGCATACAGCGTTATATTCGAATTCATGGTTATTGACCTGTCGGCTATATAATCGACGGTCTGCGCGTCGCTTGACAATGACCATCCCAAAAAGTCATAACCGGGGCGCATCGGAACTTGTGACGATACGTATAAACGATAACCTTGTTCGGCTGTTTGCGCGGGCGGCGCTCCCGTGCCGCCGTTCGCGTCGTAGGACAGCGTGTATATAATCTTTTTTTCCCATACCGCATACAGCGTTGTATCCTCGTCAACCATTATTGAACTGCCGGCTCTGTAATCGGCAGTCTGCGCGGTTCTTGATGTTGACCATCCCAAAAAGTTATAGCCATCGCGCGTCGGGGTTTGATTTGGTATACGCGCATAATCCCTCCATTCCACCTCCTGCGCCGCCGGCGCTCCCGTGCCGCCGTTCGCATTGTAGGACAGCGTGTACTTCGGCGGCTCCGCGGCATAGCGCGGGAAATCAGGCAGCGTATACTGATAATACGCACCTGTGCTTTTGTCGCTGTACGGTCTTCTGTCCGACCAATTTGACCAGTCCGACATGAAATACGTATATATAACTCTTCCGAGCGAGTCTGTCTGATCGTCCCATGTTATGTCTACCAGATAATAGTTGCCGTCTTCAAGCTGAACCGCGTTCCATCTGTGTGAGCCTCCGCCCGCATAACCCCTTACAGTAATATTTTCGATATCCAGATAATTAAGAAGCAACTGATACGTTTTCGCGTAGCCTTCGCATACCGGCATGGTTGAATTATCTCCGTCAAGCACCCCGACAATATTATGCGCGTATGCGGTGCTGAGCGGCTCGCCGTAGGCGTCGTACCCGTAATCTACCAGATAAGCGATTCTGTCGTGCAGCTCTCGTGCGATAATATATATTTCATCGTTGGGATCAATTCCGTCCAACAGCTCTTCCGCTGTATTTTCCATATATCTTTTAAGACGGCGCCGTTCTGAACCATCGGCATAATCGCTGTCAATCACTATGTACTGAACTTCTGAATTATATAACAAAGTATTTGACAACCAGTAATATTCCGGATGTTCCTGCTTAAACATACAATAAACTTCCATGCCCTCTACAGAATCGAGATCGTAGTCGCTTAGGCTCACTTCGTCGATTATACATACGTAAGCCGTTGATCCGTCCGAATACCTGATTTCCTCCGAATCAACATCTTGGGAGCTTCTCATAAAGTTATTACACAAGCTGTACAACTCGTTGTACATCTGCCGGCGACCCGAAGGATTGCTGAGGTGACTGAAATCGCGGTACGCGTAATCTCCGCCGTCTTGATCGAAAACGCCTACCGACTCTAAGGAAAAGTCCGGAACAATTTCAAAATCAAAATCTATGTCGCTGTCCTCGGCTATCTCGTGCGCGATTATTTCCTCCATATCTCCCGTGGGGTATTCCGGCAGCGGCTCCTCCGCCTTTACAGCCGTAAACGATGACAGCAAAATTGACGCGGCGGCAAACAAGCTCACTGCAAATTTAGGCTTCATTACGGCTGACGATGATTTTTTCATAATGAATACTCCTCCTTAACATAACTGCGCGCTGTCTCCTCGCCGGGCACACTCTTGCCCTCCCGACCCGCGCTATAGATAATTTATCTTTGTTTTCTCTCAATATCAATGTCATTGAAACAATGGAAATGTTTCGCTTTTAAATAATTTTACGCACAAAAATGCGTGACCCCGTTTTAAAACAAAGCCGCACGTAAAAACGCGGTTTTTACATTAGATACCGTCAAACATTTACCTCAAAAATTACCAACCAATAAAATATAATAAAATCGGCATGATTTTTCATGGCGTTAGACACTGCCGGTAAAGTATTAAGTAAATATGTGACATTCTATATTATAGCATTATTAACCTTGATTGTAAAGAGGTAAGTCGTGAAAATTCTTTATTCGCTCGGTAAGACTTTGGTGATAAAAGACATATGATGTTGACTTTTATCGAAATAAATTGTATACTGTTTAAAAAGTTCAAAATCCAATAACGGTTGAGAAGGAGGGAAATATGAAAGAGATAGTAAATGAATGCGGAAGCTTTTTTGTGAATTTCTTTGGAGTTTTAAAGGATTTCAGGTGCAAAGAAGATAACATTTACAAGCCGCTGCCGTTCGAGGCTGCATCTTATGTAAAAGATGAAAAGTTTTTAGAGAAGCTTATTATCCCGGAGGGCGTAAGGGCTATCCCTGCCGGAGCGTTTGACGAATACCGTGTATTTACATGCCTCACTTTTCCCAATAGCCTTCGTAAAATCGGTGATGAGAACGGCGGCGCTTTCCGTTTTGGTTCATTTGGAAATATCGACTTGCCGCAAAATCTTAACTTTCTGGCGAATGATTCTTTTTTAGACAGTTTTATTGGCGCAATCACCCTTCCGGACAGCATGGACGCCCAAATGATGCAAGAATGTATCTATCAATTTGAAAACCATACTTTTTACAACCACCTTCATTATCCATTTAAAAAAGTTCTCAATCTTCCGCCTCTGACGCATACAATCAAAGAGCTTACAAATGAATGCGGAAGCTTTTTCATAGACGAATTTGGAGCGCTTATGCGATTCGTATGCGCTCCGGAAAACAACGCTTCCGAATGCTCGCCGGAGGTAACAAAAGATATATAGCCTGTGCATACCCGATGGAGTAACAATGCTTCCTACAAATGCATTTGAAGATTATACCGTGCGCGTACGTTTTAAGCTGCCGCAATCGCTTCACACTCTTGGAACCGGTGGCGACGCATTTACATGGAGTACGCTCCCGGAAGTACATATACCCGCAGGGTTAAAAAGACTTGGAAACGGAGCCTTTGTACACAGCATAATCAGAGAGCTTTGGTATCCGAATACTTGGGACTATGCCAGACATTTTAAAAACTCAAGGATCGGGAAGCTTCATCTTCCGGTAAATTCCGAATTTAATGAGAGATTTCTTGACAATCTTAAATCGAATAATGTAGTGGTAGATGAAGTATTGATAGACATGAAGATGTAATTCATACGCATAGCAAAAACCGCTTAAACCCAGTGTTTAAGCGGTTTTTTATGGTTGCGGGGGAAGGATTTGAACCAACGACCTTCGGGTTATGAGATGGGAAAAATATTTTTCGCATATTTCCACACATAGCCACAAATCGCATAATAAAGCCATTTTTGGACGATTATTTTTCTTCTTCGTTCTTTAATTTTCCTCTGTTTTTATTAAAATAAAGGACAAATAAAGGACAAAAAAAGGACAAAAAAAACGGGCAAAAAACATCTCTGAAACAATAAATCGCGACTATAATTATTTTATTTTTTCTAGTCAAAATGCCTAATTCTAAAGTCATAAAATTGTATATTTTTATCGCAAAAAAATTTGAAAATGGTGGTTGCGTTCTGGGATTTCTACGGTATAATGAATTATAGAAAGAGCATTGCTAATTTAATAAAAATTATATAGAAAGACTAACTATTAAAAGTCAAGAGGGAAAATGAAGATTTTCTAAAAAAATTAGTTAGATAATTGCACATTG
>CANQQS010000084.1 GCA_947626045.1 uncultured Clostridia bacterium
TTCAGCTTGTCAAAAAATCCCATGATTTACCGTTCCTTTCATGTATGTTGTCAGCTTGCCATTTCCTCGCTCACGTCGTCTATGTGCAGTGACAGAAGCTTTGAAACGCCCTTCTCCTGCATTGTCACGCCGTAGAGAATGTTAGCCGCCTCCATTGTGCCGCGGCGGTGCGTTATCACTATAAACTGCGTCCGCTCGGTGTAGTTTTTGAGGTATGTCGCGAAGCGCGATACGTTTACGTCGTCGAGCGCCGCGTCTATTTCGTCGAGTATGCAGAACGGCGCGGGCTTTACACGGAGTATCGCGAACAGCAGCGCAATAGCAATAAACGACTTTTCGCCGCCGGAGTAAAGGTTCAAATTCTGCAGTCCCTTGCCCGGAAGCTGTACCTCTATTTCTATGCCGCTTTCAAGCATATTGTCCGGCTCGGACAGATAAAGTCTGCCGCGTCCGCCGCCGAACAGCTCACGGAACACCTCGCCGAAGCTCTTGTTTATCTCTGCAAACTGCTTTTCAAAATGCTCGTGCATAAGCTCCTCCATCGAGGTTATTATGCCCGTGAGGTCTGACTTTGACTTCTCTAAATCCGCCTTCTGCTCAGACAGGAATTTGAAGCGTTCCTCGACGGCTATGTATTCCTCTATGGAGTCCACGTTTACGCTGCCGAGGGCTTTAATCGCGTTTTTAAGCTCGTTAAGTCTTGCCGAAGCCGCCTTCTCGTTCTCCACCTCGGTGCGGATTTCCTCCGCGCCCGACACGGTAAGCTCGTAGCTGTCCCAAAGACGCGATATAATGCTGTCGTTGTCGTTTTCGAGCTTTTCGGCGCGGTTTTCGAGACGAGTAAGCTCCTGCTGCAAATTCAAGAGCTTATCGGTTAAATCCCTGTTGCTGCTCTGTATTTCCTTCAGCGTGTCGGTTATGGACTGTCTGCGTTTTTCCGTTTCTTCTATATCCGCGCGTATTTCCTCCGACCTCGCTTTAAGCTCGTCTGAAAGAGCGTTCGCATCGGCTATGGCTTTGTACAAATCGTCGTTCGATTTGTGTATACGCGTAAGCTCGTCCTCACTCGACTTTATCTGCGCTTCCGTTTCCTTTATCTCATTTTCGGCTGTCTGTACGGCGTTTTCAATTATGTTTATATCCTTCTGCAGCGCGCCCAAGGACATCATTTTTTCGGTCACGTTCTGCGAGTTTTCCTCGCTTTCGGCGTTTACGCGGTCGTACTCGTCGGTAAGCGTTTCCGTCTGCTCCTGCAGTGCGGCTGCCGCGTTTTCAAGCGTCCGCACCTCTCCGAGCAGCGACGCTATACCGTCCGATGACTCCTTTAACCGTTCCTCTATGCTCAAAAGCTCCGCTTCGTAGCTCTGCTGTGTGCCGCCGCCCGCGTCAAGCGTTTCTTCAAGGTGAGCCTTTGTTGCTTCAAGGCGCAGAAGCTCGTCCTCGTACTCTCTCACAAGCGGCACGTAGGACGACATCTGATTGTCTATGCGTCGTATATCCTCCTCTTTGCCGCTCCTTTCCTCGTTAAGGGCGCGTATCTCGTTTGTGAGAGCGCGTATTTCGGCTGTAAGTGTCTTTATTTCCGACGCGCGCGACAAAAATCCGCTCTGCTTGTTGACGCTGCCGCCAGAGATTGAGCCGCCTGCGTTCAGTATATCGCCCTCCAATGTGACGGTCTTGAATTTATAGCCGTACTCTCGGCTGAGCGCTATGGCGTTGTCAATGGTATCGGCGACAACGACGCGTCCGAGAAGATTTTTCATAACACCGTCGTAGCGTTTGTCATATTTTACGAGTTCGCTTGCGATACTGATTACGCCGCTGCGGTTCATAATTTCCTTTGCGTTGTCAAGCTCTCTGCCCTTTACCGAGCTTATCGGGAGAAAGGTGGCTCTGCCGCCGCCGGTGCGTCTTAAATATTCAATCGCCGCCTTCGCGTCCTCTTCGTTTTCGACGACTATGTTCTGCATTGCGCCGCCAAGCGCGCTCTCTATCGCGGTGACGTACTTTTTATCCGTCTCGATAAGTCCCGACACCGTGCCGTATATCGCCGCGCGCTTTAACGCGTCGGCTTTCAGCACGGCTTTTACGCTTTTCGCGTAGCCGGCGTAGTCGTTTTCCATGCCTTCAAGAATTTTCTTCTTTGAGGTTTTTGCCTGACAGTCCGCGTTTTTCCGCGACAGTTTTTCGTTTATCGCGTCGTAATCGCGCTTTAACGCTTCCATATTACGCGTGTGCTTTTCGACCGTAGCGCGCATCTTGTCGAGCTTTGCGCTTTTTTCGGCAATATCCTTTTCGCAGTCCTTGATGCTCTTTTTAGTGTCGGACACGTTTTCCTTAAAGCTCTTGATTTCGCCCTCGATTACCTCGCGGCGTTCAATAAAGCTGCGGCGCAGCGTTTCCATACCCTCAATCTGCGCCTTCTTTGCAGCTACATCGTTAAGCTTTTCAACAGCCTCGGCGCGCTTGTTTTCTATCTCTGCTGTCAATTCGTCCTTTTTCAAGCTCAAATCGGTCTGAACATTCTGCACGCTGTCAAACTCTTTGAGTATGTCCTGCGCTTCGGCTTCCTTCGCCCGGATTTCTGCTTTGTACTTTTCGATATTCGCGGCGCGTTCCGCGTTCTTGTCTTTGAGCGACTTTATATCGTCCTGTACTCTGCCTATCATGCGGCTGTTGTTTTTAATATTGTTTTCGGATATGGTAATCTCGTTTTTAGCCGCCATTTCCGAGCTTTCGTTATCTCTTAAAAGCGCGTTCTTTTCGGCTATCAGGTCGTCGGCTGCTCGGCTTTCGTCGTAGAGCGCGGTGATTTTCTTTTCCGTCTCGCTTTCCGCGCTGCGCTGCGCATCAAGCTCGGACTGAACATTTTTCCGCAGTTCTTCCGTTTCGGCAGCGCGAAGTCTGTTCTTTTCTATCGTTATAAGGCTGAGATTTACGTCAAGACGCTTAAATTCGTCGTACAGCCCGAGATACTTCCGCGCCTTCTCCGACTGTCTTTTGAGCGGTGCGCGCTGTGATTCGAGTTCAGCCGTGATGTCGCCTATCCGCACAAGGTTCTCGTCCACGCCGCGGAGCTTTCTTTCGGCTTCCTCGCGGCGGTACTTGTACTTCGACAC
Organism: uncultured Clostridia bacterium; assembly: GCA_947626045.1. Lineage (GTDB taxonomy): Bacteria > Bacillota > Clostridia > UBA1381 > UBA1381 > Hominilimicola. Next base: position 3,120 of record CANQQS010000084.1, read on the forward strand.
ACCCGCCGCTTCCTCGAAAAGACTGCGTCTGTCCTCAGCTTTTGTGGAAAGTATCTGCGCGACGTTGCCCTGGCCGATGATTGAATAGCCGTCGCGTCCGAGACCCGTGTCCATAAAAAGCTCATGCACGTCCTTAAGGCGGCACGGAGCGCGGTTTATTTTATACACGCTTTCGCCGCTGCGGAACAGCTGACGCGTTACAACAACCTCGTCAAAATCTATGTCAAAAATACGCGAGCTGTTGTCAAGCACAAGGCTGACCTCCGCGTAGTTTACCTTTTTTCTGTCCTCTGTTCCGGCGAAAATAACGTCCTGCATATTAGAGCCGCGAAGCTGCTTCGCGCTCATCTCGCCTATGACCCAGCGTATCGCATCGGAGATGTTGCTCTTGCCGCTGCCGTTGGGGCCTACGACCGCTGTCGAACCGTCCGTAAAGTCAAGCACGGTTTTGTCCGCAAATGATTTAAAACCCTGTAGTTCAAGTCTTTTTAACAGCAATCGTATCTCACCTCTCTTTTTTTCAAGCTGTCGTCGGGGCGGATTTTTATGTCCCTGCCCGTTTCATTCTTTATTCGTATTATGTTTCGTCTTTTGTTACCGACCGCCTTTGATATTTCGCGCGGGTTTACGTATATTACGCCGTCCCTGCCGCCAAGCGCGTCCATGATAAGACCGTAATATATTTCATTTTCCACAAGCTCGCCGAACGCGCTGTGTACAGGACCCGCGACGACGCTTTCGCCGCTCTCGCTTATCTCGTCCGTGGACTGCAGTCCGACGCGGATAACCGTTATATCCGCCGCTTCAAACTTCAAAACAAGCTCGGCACAGAGTTTTACCGCATCGCCGAGCGTTTCTGGCGTGTAGCTGCCGTCACGGTACATTTCTTCAAGTTTGGTGTCCCTTATCGTAAGCGTCGGGTATATGCGCACCATGTCGGGCTTTAATGCTATGATAGCGTCTGCGGTGCGGAGCGATTTTGTTTTGGTGTCCCCGGGAAGTCCCGTCATCATCTGCAAACCCAAAGCGAACGGATATTCTCTGATTAACTTCACGGCGGCGGTCACGTCTGAGCTTTTGTGTCCCCGATTTGACTTTAAAAGCACCTCGTTGTCCATCGACTGCACTCCGAGCTCTATCGTTGTCACACCGTATTTTTGGAGGTTGTCCAGTATTTCTGCGCTGATGTAGTCGGGACGCGTCGAAAGGCGTATGCCGTCTATGCGCCCGTCCTTGACATACTCGTATGCCGCGCTTAAAAGCTCAGTCTGCTCCTCAATCGGTATGCCGGTGAAACTGCCGCCGAAAAACGCGGCTTCGATACGCGCGTTATTTTTCGGGAGCGTTGTAAGATATTTCTCAATCGTTTTTCTTACGTCCGCCGCCGTGACGCTCTTTTGCGAGCCGGTAATGCGCTTTTGGTTGCAGAACACGCAGTCGTACGGGCAGCCGCGGTGCGGTACGAATATAGGTATGTTGTAGGTTTTCATGCTTTTTTGCCGAGAGAAACGTACAGCTTTTGCGCGGCGTCCTGCTCCGCTTCCTTTTTGCTGTGTCCCTCGCCCCTGCCGCGCGGCACGCCGTCAACGAGAACTTCAACCTCAAACGTCTTGTTGTGATCCATGCCCTTCTCGGCGACTGTGCGGTACGTCACCTTGCCTGTGTTACCTTTTTGGAACACTTCCTGGAGCATTGTCTTATAGTCGTTGCTCCTGTGACCTTCGGCGACGTCCTCTATCGAGTCGCGCATGAGATTTATTACCCATTTGCGAGCCGTTTCCATACCGCCGTCAAGGTATATGGCGGCAATCACCGCCTCAAACGCGTCGGAAACTATCGAGTGACGCTTTCTGCCGCCCGTCATTTCCTCGCCCCTGCCGAGATATATAAGCTCGCTCAGGTTTATCTGCTTCGATATTTCATAAAGCGACTGTTCGCACACAAGCGAAGCGCGGTATTTTGAGAGCGTACCCTCCGCGACGTTTTTAAGACGCTTGAAAAGGTATTCGCTCACAATAATACTGAGCACCGAGTCGCCGAGAAATTCAAGGCGCTCGTTGCTTTCCGTTCTCGCTTCGTTTGCGTACGAGCTGTGCGTAAGCGCCGTTTTAAGCAGCTTCGCATTGCTAAATTTGTAGCCTATTTTTGCTTCAATGTCCTTCATAGCCAACCTCACCGAAAAAGCAAGGAGCGGGAGCGCACACGCTCCCTACTCCCATATACATTGATTTAACCTTCATACTTCTTTAATACGACCGACGCGTTGTGACCGCCGAAGCCCAAAGAATTGGACATGGCAGCCTTGACTTCCTGCTCTCTGCCCTTATTCGGCACAATATCGAGGTCGCAGTCGGGGTCGGGTGTTTCGTAATTTATTGTGGCGGGAATGTAGCCGTCCTTTATCGCAAGCGCGCAGACTATCGTTTCAACGCCGCCCGCTGCTCCCAGAAGGTGACCCGTCATGGACTTCGTGGAGCTTACGGCAACGCTCTTTGCCGCGTCACCGAACACCTTCTTTATCGCGTCCGTTTCAAAGTGGTCATTGTACTTCGTGGAAGTGCCGTGAGCGTTGATGTACGTTATGTCCTCGGGCGTAAGTCCCGCGTCCTTTATTGCAAGCTCCATAGCCTTTGCGCCGCCTTTGCCGCCCGGCACTGGGCTGGTGATGTGGTAAGCGTCGTCGGTCGCACCGTAACCCGCAAGCTCGGCATATATCTTCGCGCCGCGCTTTTTGGCGTGTTCAAGCTCCTCAAGCACTACAAAACCCGCACCCTCACTGAGTACAAAGCCGTCACGGTCAGCATCGAACGGTCTTGACGCGTGAGCGGGATCGTCGTTACGTGTTGACATCGCTTTCATGTTGCAGAAACCCGCGAACGCAAGACGCGTACAAGCAGCCTCGCAGCCGCCCGCGATTATAACGTCGTTCGCGCCGTACTGTATGTGGCGGAACGCGTCGCCTATGGCGTTCGTACCCGACGCGCAGGCGGTTACTATGTTTTCGTTAATACCCTTTGCGCCGAATTTAATCGCTATCTGCGCCGGAGCGATATTGCCTATCATCATCGGGATAAAGAACGGGCTGGTACGTCCGGGTCCCTTTTCGGCAAGGTTCGTGTGCTGTTCCTCGAGGGTTCTTATGCCGCCTATGCCGCTGCCCGTGATAACGCCGACGCGCCACGCGTCCTCTTCCTCCATGTCAAGTCCGCTGTCCTTTACCGCCTCGCTTGCCGCAACCATTGCGAACTGCGTGAAGCGATCCATTTTGCGCGCTTCCTTTTTGTCGATAAACTCTGTGGGGTCAAAATTCTTGACCTCGCCGGCTATCTGCGTTTTAAGGTCGGACGCGTCGAACATGGTAACGGTGTCTATACCGTTTCTGCCCTCTCTGATGCCTTCCCAGAAGGATTTTACATCATTACCGATAGGCGTTACTGCGCCCAGACCGGTTATAACTACTCTTCTCATAACTGCCTCCAGTGTATTTATATAAAAAATATTTTCTTCCTTTGACAAAAAGCCGTGTATCCCCGCGCCCGAAGGCGCGGAGATTACGCCTTTATAATTACGAATGGCTCTTGATATACTCAACAGCGTCGCCTACCGTGCTGATTTTTTCAGCCTCCTCATCGGGTATCTCAATGTCAAATGCCGTTTCAAGTCCCATGATGAGTTCAACAACGTCAAGAGAATCCGCGCCCAAATCGTCCACGAACGACGACTCCATTGTAACCTCGTCTTCGTCAACACTGAGCTGGTCTACAATGACCGCCTTTACCTTCTCAAATTCCTCCATTGATTTACTGCACCCCCTTTCGGTGAAATATTATTGGTTTTCCTTTTTATATGTGTAAGGCTCGTAGCCGTACATCCGTATTGTATTACATTACGAGTCCGCCGTCAACATTTATTACCTGACCCGTCACGTACGACGACATATCCGACGCGAGGAACGCCACAACGTCCGCTATCTGCTCCGTCTCGCCGAATTTCGCAAGCGGGATCGCGTCGAGGTACTTCTGCTTAACGTCGTCTGCAAGAACATCGGTCATCGCGCTTCTTATAAATCCCGGCGCAACGGCGTTACAGCGTATGCCGCGCGAGGAAAGCTCCTTCGCGGTCGTTTTCGTAAGACCGATAAGTCCCGCTTTTGACGCGACGTAGTTCGCCTGTCCGGGGTTACCCATAACGCCGACGATAGAAGCTATGTTTACAATCGCGCCGCTTCTTTGCTTCATCATCGGTCTTGCGACCGCCTTAATGCAGTTGAACGCGCCTTTAAGATTTATGTCAAGCACGAGATCCCAGTCCTCCTCGGACATTCTTATCATAAGACCGTCGCGCGTGATACCGGCGTTGTTTACGAATATGTCTATCTTGCCGAATTTGTCGAGCGTGCCTTTTATGAGCGCGTCAACGTCGTCCTTATTTCTCACGTCGCCCTTTATCACTATGCTGTCGACACCGAGCGCTTTGATTTCCTCGCACGTGTCGTCAGCGTAGTCAGACTGCGGTATGTCGTTTATAACGATATTCGCGCCGTATGACGCGAGCTTTAACGCTATCGCCTTGCCTATGCCGCGTCCCGAGCCTGTTATTATCGCCGTCTTTCCCTTTAACATTTCCTTATCCTCCTTACGCGCTAAGTCCCGCGAGTGTTTTTTCGAGCGACGCCATATCCTCGACATTATACACTCCCGCTTCCTTTGTAATCTTCTTTATAAAACCGCTCAAAGCCTTGCCCGGTCCGACTTCGACGAATGTGTCAACGCCGTCCGCAAGCATTCTGCGGATTGAGTCCTCCCACCTCACGGAGTTCGATACCTGCTTTATAAGGAGCGGCTTAATGTCGTCCTTCGAGGGTACGTAGTCGGCTGTGACGTTTGTTATCACGGGTATGTTCATGTCACGCACCTCTACGTTTTCAAGCTCCTTCGCGAGCTTTTCACCCGCTCCGACAAGCATTGAGCAGTGGAACGGTGCGCTTACATCGAGCTTTAACGCTCTTTTCGCACCCTTTGCCTTCGCGAGCTCGCAGCACTTTTCAACAGCCGCGATCTCACCCGACACGACTATCTGACCCGGGCAGTTGAAGTTCGCCGGTGAGCATACGCCTATTTTTGACGCTTCCTCACAGCAGCTTATGACCTCCTGCGTGTCAAGCGCGATTATCGCAGCCATTGCGCCCACGCCCACGGGTACTTCCTCCTGCATATACTTGCCGCGCTTCTTTACAAGACGCACGCCGTCGGCGTAATCCATCGAACCCGACGCTATATGCGCCGTGTACTCGCCGAGGCTCAGTCCGGCGACCACGTCGGGCTTTATGCCCTTTTCTTCAAGCACGCGCAGCGCCGCGACGCTCATTGTCACGATAGTGGGCTGCGTGTTTTCCGTTATCATCAGCGTTTCCTTGTCGCCGTTCCATATCATGTCCTTTATGTCGATGCTGAGAGCCTCACTCGCCTCGTCAAACGCCTTGTCCGCAACGGGGAAGTTTTCCGCAAGCTCCCTGCCCATTCCGACAGCCTGCGCTCCCTGTCCGGCAAATACAAATGCTAATTTACCCATTGTTTTATTCTCCTATTTTAATTGGTTTGAAATATTGTCCAGTATTTCATCTAAGCCGTTAAAGTAGCTCTTTATTATGTCCGCAGCCGGCTCGATTTTTGTTACCATGGCAGCCGACTGCCCAGCCATTAGTGAGCCTGTCTGAACGTCGCCCTCCTGGAATGCGCGTCTCAGACCGCCCACGCCGAGCTGCTCGATTTCCTCAAACGACGCGCCCGACTTTTCAAGTCTGTCGTACTCGCGCGTGAGCTTGTTTTTGAGCGCTCTTACAGGCGCGCCGGTCGTTCTGCCGGTGACTACCGCGTCGCGGTCTTTAGCCTTTATTACGGCTTGCTTGTAGTTGTCGTGAGCGATACATTCCTCCGCGCAGATAAAGCGTGTGCCTACCTGTATGCCGTCCGCGCCGAGCGCGAACGCCGCGACCGCACCGCGTCTGTCGGCTATACCTCCGGCAGCGACAACGGGGATCTCCACCGCGTCAACGACCTGCGGCACAAGTACCATTGTCGTAAGCTCGCCTATATGTCCGCCGGCTTCCGTGCCTTCGGCTATTACCGCGTCCGCACCGTCCTTTTCCATTTTCTTAGCCATGGCAACGCTCGCGATTACGGGCATAATCTTTATACCTGCCGCCTTGAGGTCAGCCATATACTTTCCGGGATTGCCCGCGCCCGTTATAACAACGTCGGGCTTTTCCTCGATTACCACGTTCATTACCTCGTCGGCGAACGGTGACATGAGCATTACGTTTACGCCGAAAGGCTTGTCGGTAAGTGTGCGCGCCTTTTTAATCTGCTCGCGCACAACGTCCGCGGGCGCGCCGCCGGCGGCTATTATGCCGATACCACCGCCGTTCGATACAGCCGCGGCAAGCTCGGCTGTGGCAACCCATGCCATGCCGCCTTGTATTATCGGGTATTCTATGCCGAGCAGGTCTGTTAATCTTGTTTTCATATTTATTCTCCCTTCGTTATGATTATTAAGCGGGCGACCGCAAGGGTCGCCCCTACGGGGTTTTCGTTTTGCGGGCGAACACGGTTCGCCCCTACAGAATTGCTTTTTCTACGGGTAGCCGATGACCACCCCTACGATGTTGCCGTTTTTTTACGGGCGAACACGGTTCGCCCCTACGATGTTACCATTCCAGAAGCGCGGCGCCCCAGGTGAGACCGCCGCCGAAGCCGACGAGTATAAGCTTGTCGCCCTTTTTAATTCTGCCTTCCTCCGCCGCCTGCGCGAGTGACGACGGTATGCACGATGCGGAGGTGTTGCCGTATTTTTCGAGGTTTAAGAACACCTTGTCCTCGGTTATCCCCATACGCTTTATCGCCGCTTCCACTATTCTGTAATTCGCCTGATGCGGTATTACGAGCGCGACGTCGTCATATGTAAGCCCCGCCTTTTCAAGCACTCTGCCGCTCGCGTCAGCCATTGCCTTTACCGCGAATTTCATAACGGTCTGTCCCGCCATCCATATAGTGCTTTTATTATGGCTCACGCGCTTTTCCGTTTCCTCCGCGTCTTCTCTGTACGCAAGCTGCGTTATCGCGGCCGCGCCCGTGCCGTCCGCGCCTATATCGACGGCTATAATGCCCGTTTCCTCGCTTGCCGAAACAACAGCCGCACCCGCCGCGTCGCCGAACAGTATGCAGGTCGAGCGGTCGGCGTAATCGGTAGCCTTTGTGAGAACGTCGGCGCACACCACGAGAACGTGCTTATACATTCCGTTTTCTATAAACTGCTTCGCTATCGTAAGTCCCGTTATAAATCCCGAGCAAGCCGCGTTATAGTCGAACGCCGCCGCGTTTACCGCGCCGAGAGCCGCCTGTACGACGCACGCGCCAGCCGGTGTGAAATAGTCGGGCGTAACCGAACCCAATATTATAAGGTCAAGCTCTTCAGCCGTAATTCCCGCGTTTTCAACAGCCTTTTTCGCGGCTTTTATCGCCATATCGGTCGTATATTCGTCGTCAGCGGAAATGTGTCTTTCCTTTATTCCCGTGCGGCGCGTTATCCATTCGTCATTGGTATCCACAATGCTCTCAAAATACGCGTTGTCGTACACCTTTTCGGGAATGTATCTGCCTACGCCCGTTATTTTCGCATTAGTCATCTGTTTCTTCCTCCATACTGTCTATATTATTTTTTATACTCTGTATAACGTCGGTGTCAACAAATTTTATCGCCTGCTTTATCGCCGAGAACACCGCCTTCGCGTCCGACGAGCCGTGACCCTTTATCACAGGTCTGCGCGTTCCCAGAAGCGGCGCGCCGCCGTATTCACGGTAGTCCATTTTCTGTCTGAAATTCTTTATTCCGTTAAGTACAAACAGCGCTCCTATCTTGTGAAGAACGCCGGAGAATATTTCCTTTACGCCGTCGCTTACGACGTGTCCCATACCCTCGATCGTTTTAAGTATCACATTGCCGGTAAAGCCGTCCGTTACCATTACGTCAGCCGTACCCTCCATTATGTCCCTGCCCTCTATGTTGCCGATGAAGTTGAGGTTCGACGCTTTCAATACGGGATATGTTTCCTTGCAGAGTTCGTCGCCCTTGCCCTCCTCCTCGCCGTTCGATATAAGTCCTACGGTGGGGTTTTCTATGCCGAGTACGTTTTTCATGTATATGCTGCCCATAATGCCGAACTGCAGAAGATATTCCTTTTTGCATTTCGTGTTCGCACCCGCGTCTATAAGCATTTTCGCGCCCTTCGCGCTCGGAAGAAGCGTCGCGAGCGCCGGACGGTGAACGCCCTTTATGCGTCCGACTATCAGAAGTCCCGATGTTAAAAGCGCGCCCGTGCTGCCCATTGACAGCATCGCGTCACCCTCGCCGCGTTTGAGCATATTCGCCGCCACCACGACGGAAGCGTTTTTCTTTGTCTTTACAGCCTTGACGGGTTCTTCGGTATTCTCTATTACCTCGTCGGCGTTGACAATCTCTATTTTAGACCTGTCGCACTTGTATTTTGCAAGCTCTTTTTCGACTATGTCCTGTTTTCCAACAAGCACTATGTTTGCGTTAAGCTCCGTTGCCGCTCTCGCGGCTGCCGCGACAGGCGCGGAGGGTGCGTGGTCGCCGCCCATGGCGTCAATTATGATTTTCATATATAATCCCCTTTGTCAGCAAGTTACTATAAGGCTGAATTTGCCGCGGAACACCTCGGTCATGTTCGCCTTTATCACGACGCGCACGACGTACTCGTTTTCCTCGACGCGCATAACGTCCGATTTTGCGATAAGCCTTTCACCGGAGTGTGCCTCGTGGCTGTATTTCACATTGGCAACCTTCACGAGTGCGGCTTTCGCGTCTATAACGCTCAGTGCAAGATCTTCGGCGAACGCGTATATATGCTGTCCCTTAACTATGTCCGTTCCCTCGAATGTCATCGACGAGTCGGTTTTAAGCACCGATATTCCGTCGCGGTAGAGGTTTATGTCGAGTACCTCGCCGGTGTTCTGCGCGTTCATGACTTCC
>CANQQS010000085.1 GCA_947626045.1 uncultured Clostridia bacterium
CCCTTTTTGCGGATAAACGCTGTTGAAAAATATTTTTTACTTTTTTGTAAAAAATACTTGACTTTCTTAGCTGGCCTACGAATGTGAAACCTTAAATCATATATCTTTATGCTATAACTGTCAACTTTCTTAATGTTTGAAATATTTATTTATTCATATTCTTCATAACATTGAGAACGCTCTCAAGGGAGCTTTTGTCAAGTTTTTTCGCTTCCTTTACAATCTGCTCTGTCAAAACAGGATATTGCTGTTCCTCGTCAAAAAAGTCTCTCATACTTACGCCTAATTCTTCACAAATATAAATCAGCATTTCTACCGAAAGCTTTGATTTTCCTGTTTCTATTGAGCTTATATACCCATTTGATTGACCAAGCCGAAAACTCAACTCTCTTGCCGAAATGTTTTTATCTGTATGCAAAAATGCAATTCTGTTTATAATAAAATCCATGTCCATTATCAACACCCACTTTCATATATATTATAGACTGTCAGACCACAAAAATCCCTTGCTGTCAGTAAGCGTTTATGATATAATGCTGTCTAATAGAAAACACTATAATGATTTTATGGCTTTACAGACTAAAAGGTAGGAATGAGCGTTGAAAAGGAAACTAAGTGTACTATTGCTTGCAGGACTTTTGATAATATTAGGTTTATGCGGTTGCTCGTTAAATACCGACAAACCGCAAAATGCAATTCCCTATCCCTCGGACAAAGCTGCTGTTTCGCCGTCAGCCCATCCCGAAGCTACCGCAGAAACAGAAAAAACCGAAGCACCGACCGTTGAGCCAAAAGCATATACCTCATCTGATTTGGAAGTGCATTTTATCGACGTCGGGCAAGCGGACGTGGCACTCTTAATATCGGACGGACACTATATGTTGATTGACGGCGGGAACGTGGAGGACAGCAGCTTGATTTATTCATATTTGAATAAACTCAATATCAACTATTTGGATTATATCATAGAAAAACAGAGTTTATTTGAACTCTCGTGAAGAGGCAATAGCAGGCGGTTTCTCTCCTTGCGGGAACTGTAATCCTTAAATCTTCGCGCAAATGAAATTTGCGTGAACATATACGCCGCATATCCGAAAATCCATCCGCAAGGATTTGGAACAGAAACGCCGACAAGCCATTGAGCAGCAGAACCGTCGCAAGCGGCATGAGGAATGGGATCACTTTTGCTGACTGCCGCCTGTGGGCTGAAAGCCGTATCGGCATAGTGTTTGTATGCGGCTGTTTTTTTATTGTCAATTATCCCGTAAGAAAATGTAATAAAACAGCGTGAAAGGCTTTATTTGCAGCGTAAACGCAGATTGTTTTATCGGTAAATGTATGGTAAAATAAATTGATATGATTTTCGGTAAATTTGACAAGGAGGATAAAATATGTATGCACTGTTTGCATTTATACCGCTGATATTTACCGTTGTGCTGATGGTGGTATTCAACCGACCCGCCAAACACACTCTGCCGCTGACGTGGCTTTTGTCCTGCGTTATCGCGTTTGTCATTTGGAAAATGAATTTCATGGATATGGCAGCCTACACAATCACCGGCTTTCTGAGCGCTGTCGAAACGCTTTGCATCATATTCGGCGCTATCCTTATTATGAACACCCTAAAGCGTTCCGGCGCAATGTCGGCAATCAATCGAATGTTCGACGGCATCACCCCTGACGCGCGTATCAAGGCAATCATAATCGGTTTTGTGTTCGGTGCGTTCATTGAGGCTGCCGCCGGATTCGGCACTCCCGCCGCGCTGGCGGCTCCGCTGCTTATCAGCGTAGGCTTCCCGCCGCTGGCTGCCGCTGTGGTGGCGCTTATATACAACTCCGTCCCCGTGTGCTTCGGCGCTGTGGGTACTCCCACCAATACCGCTTTCACCACCGTGCGTGACGCGGTAATCGCCGGCGGGGCGGATCCCGAGGCATGGAGGATGTCACTGACCTTTTGGTCCGCTGTCTCAATGGCAATCGGTGCGTTTATTATAGTTTTCGTGGGTATATGTGTTCTTGTGAAGCTGTTCGGCAAGAACAAGTCCTTTAAAGACGCTCTGCCTGTCATTCCCTATATTGTCTTCATCGTGTCCGTGTTCGACATTCTGTACGTGCTCATCGCGCGCTTTATCGGTCCCGAGCTGGTATCGTTGGTGGCGGCAATCGTGACGTTGTTCGTTGCCTTGTTCACCGCCAAGGTCGGATTCCTTCAGCCAAAGGAAGTATGGACATTTGCCGACAAGTCCGAGTGGGACGCGAGCTGGCTGTCCACCACCGAAGTACCCGAGCCCAGGATAAGCGATATGTCTCTGGTAAAGGCGTGGATTCCATACATTATCATCGTGGCAGTTCTGGTTATCACCCGTGTGTGCCAGAATGTGGGCATGGACTGGGCGAACGCCATGAAGAACTTTACCGTCGGCAGCGGCACAAGCGGTATCATCCTGGGTCAGAACTGGAACTATGCTATTCTGTGGAGCCCCGGGATCGTGTTTATCATAGTGGCTCTGATTACAGTTGCAATTCACCGCATGAGCGGCGAAGCCGTCAGGGGCGCGTGGGCTGACACAGGCAAGCAGGTATCCGGTGCTGCCATTGCTCTGCTGTTCGGCATTGCCACGGTCAACATCTTTCGCTACACAAATGTTTCAGCGCCCGACGCCATGGACGGCTCCATGCTGTACGTCATGGCGCGCGGTATGGCTGACCTTGCCGGTCGGGCTTACATTGCCGTGGCTCCTCTTATCGGCGTGCTTGGCGCTTTTATGTCCGGCTCCAACACTGTGTCCAACACACTGTTCACATCTCTGCAGTTTGAGACCGCCACTTTGGTGGCACTGCCGCAGGTCTTTATCGTAGCTCTGCAGAATAATGGCGGCGCTATCGGAAATATGATTTGCGTAAACAACGTGGTCTCCGCCTGCGCCACAACCGGCACTGTAGGCAGCGAGGGCAAGCTCATCCGCAGCAACATCATCCCCTGCGCAATATACTGTCTCGTTGTGGTGATTGTGTTCGGTATCGCAGTCATGATGGGCGTTAATCCCGTGCCGCTGAACGGCGGATAAAAATGTCTTAAAGGATAAGCGAAAATATATAACTCTATAAAATACTGTTTCAGAAAGGAATGTGATAATTATGAAACATCTGAAAAAAATTATGTCAGCGGCGCTCTCGGCAGCCATGCTCACGGCAGCTGTACCGGCGTTTGCCGAGTCTTCGTCTGACAACGCGGCGGAGGACGCGGCGAAAAGGCTTATTGCGAGCCAAAAATATTTCTACAATCCCTCTTCTGGCATCAATCTTTCGTCGGAAAACGAGTATCCCGAGACGTTCGATTTGCGAAGCGCGGATCTTGACGGAAGCGGAGTGAAAAAGAATTATGTCACGCCCGTAAAAAATCAAGCCTACTTCGGTGCGTGTTGGGGATTTGCGGCAACGGCTGCGGCTGAGACAAGTATTTTGACGGATCTCGGAATGTCGTATGATGAATGGAATAACACAAAGTCATGGGAGATGGATTTATCCGAGCATCATCTCGCGTGGTTCGCGAATGTGGCTCTCCCCGAGGACGACGGCGATCAAGGCGGTGAGGGAATATACTTTACCGATCCCGATATAAAAAGCGGCGACAGATTTAATTTCGGACACGGTATCACAACCGCTACGTCCGCATACTCTGCGGGAATAGGTCCCGCGCCGGAGTACCTGTTTCCTTACCGCGGCAAGGAAGAAACTATAGTATACAGAAATCCCGAAACGGGCGGAATATCTCTGAAACAAACGGAGGGATATGAACCCTATGTTTACAGCCCTGAGGACGACTGGAGTCTTGATGAGGAAGATCGTTTCGGAGAGGCATATCCGCTCGAGGAAAGCTTCCTGCTCCCGTCCCCGGCTCAATTCGTATACGACGAGACTGAAGGAAAATATAAGTATGAATACAATCAAGACGGAACAAATGCGATAAAAGAGCAGCTTATGAAGGGTCGTCCCGTAAGTATCGGCTTTGCGGCTGACACGTCAACAGCGGAGGAGATAGGCGAACACCACTACATCAATCCCAAGACATGGGCGCATTATGTGCCGTTAAGCCATACAGAAGACAGTAAAAAAGGCGAAATGCCGAACCACGCCGTCACGATAGTCGGCTGGGACGACAGCTTCCCGAAGGAAAATTTCTTTGAGCCGCCTCCGGAAAACGGAGCATGGATCGTAAAAAACAGCTGGGGCAGCGACGAGAGTGATTTTCCGAACAAAAGAGACTGGGGCGACCACGGATATTTCTATATCTCGTATTACGACCATACAATAGAAAATCCGGAGGCGCTTGATTTTGACGTCACCCCCGACGAGGACGCAAGCGGGTATTTCGGCTTTAAGTATGATTATATGCCTGTTGTCAGCGACTATTCGCGCAGTGTCTTTGACAAACCGGCATCCATGGCGAATACATTTCAAAACGAAGACGTTGATATGATTGCGAAAACATTGACGTTTTACACGGAGCTTCCGGGAACGGGAACCACATTCGAAATGTATCTGCTCAGCGGCGAAAGTACATCCCCGACCGACGGAGAGCTTCTGGCGAGCGGAACAAAGAAGTATGAGTACGGCGGTTATCATCGATTTGATTTGGAGGAGCCCGTTTACATACCCGCAAACGCAAAATTTTCCGTTGTCGTGACCAACATGACCGCTGAAGGCAAATATGAGGTTACAGACCAGGAGTACGGATCCGAGCTTCACGCGAGAGCGGATGCGGCTATATGCAATTCCACAAGTCAATACGCGAAGGGGGTTGTGAACAAGGGCGAAAGCTTTATAAAAACTACGGGTGAAAACAACGAAACCGAGTGGGCTGATTGGAGTGATACAATTGCGTCGAATGATGCAATAAGCGAGGAGTTCCTTAAGGACATCGGATTTATGACTAAGCTCGAGGAAACCGAAGCCGCTCTTGAAGCGTATAAAAATGCCGTCGATGATGAAGACAAGGAAAGTCAATGGCAGCAAGAAAGTTCGGAATTGGACGCGATGCTTACGGCAATCATGGACGGCAATACAAAAGAGTTGGGTATTGAAGATGTGGAAAGCTTCAGCAATGCGGCTTTGTGGGCGACGGATAACTTCCCGATAACCGTTATCGCGGATGTCGTAAAAAGAGACCATATCCTCTACTACGACAGCGCGACGAGCAAGCTGTACACGAAGATGGACTATGACACAAAGGAGTTTTCCGAGCCGATAGACAGCTTCCCGGGCACGATTTGCGAGGGAAACAAGCTGACGCTCACGTCTGAATTTCAGTTTGTGACGACGGCTAAGGACGGACTGTTCATAGACGGAAATACAACGCTCTACGTTCCCAAGGGCGAAAACCCGACGATAGTCAGCGCCGCCGGCGGATTTACAGGCGACGATAAACTGAACGAGTACACCGGAATATTTGCCGCAAACGGCAGCACGATAGACATAGACGGAACCTTAACCGTGCAATCCGGAACGGGTACGGATGCGTCGAGCCGCGCTATTCTCTCGGACGGCGACCTCAAAATAACGGGAGACGGCAGCCTCACCGCAATGAGCGGAGACACGGAGCACGACGAAACGGCGGAACCCATGAGGGCGGACTCACTCGGAATATATGTATACGGTGATTTGGACATATCCGTTGCCGAAGCGCGTTTCACCGGCGGCAATGCGCATGGATTAAGTTACGGTATAGTGACCGACGAGGGGCACTCCGTGACTGTAGACGGAGGGGCTTCTGTCACGGCGCAAAGCGGTGAAAACCAAGGAGAAGGAGAGTTTTACGATAAATTTTACAGCGTCGCGTGCTCACCCGGTTATCTTACAGTCAAGAATAATTCGAGTTTGACCGCTTCGGCGACGGGAAGAAAGACAAACAACAGCTGCTACGGATTGTACATGGCATGCGGCGATGTTCGAGGCGACGGCACGATTTACAACGGCGGCATTACGCTTGAAAATAACAGCACTCTCGCGGTGAAAGCCGACGGCTCCGACCGCAGCTTCGGCATTACGGCAAATATGCCGATACCCGTGAAAATGGACAGCACCTGTACGTTTACCGCCGAGGGAACAACCAAAGCGGCACATTACGCTATGCTTACGGGTGTTACGGCAACGTCGGCGGACGGCAAGATACTGGCGTATGCGAGGGGAACGGACAAACTGACAAACAGCTACGTTGACACGGAGGGAAATATTGCGAAGTACATCGAATTTAAAAACGCGGCGGACGTCTCCGAGGGTGACAAGATACTCTACTTCGACGGTGAAACGGGCAAGCTGTATTCAAAATACGACTTTCATACCGGCGAAATGTCCGAGCCTGTCACAGTACCCGGTGCTACATGCGAAGGAAACACATTGACGCTTACCTCGGAGTTCCGTTTTGTCACCTCGCACGAGGACGGATTGTATTTGAGCGCAGGCTCAACGCTTCACGTTCCCGAGGGCGAATATCCGTATATCCAAAGCGCCGCGGAAGGATTTACCCGAACCGATACCAGCATTTGCGCGTCGGGAATAAGTGTGCGCGGCGACTTAACGCTTGACATAGACGGCACTCTTACGCTAATCGCGGGCGACGGAGTAAACATTGACAGCTTTGGCATCGCCTGCGAAGGCAATCTGACAATAACGGGAAACGGCACCCTTAACGCCTTCGGAGGAAATACCTCGTATGACGAATCGGTACAGGACGCTCAAACAGATTCAGACGGCATACTCGTCTATAAAAATATCGATATATCAAACGCGGAGGTTAACGCCTACGGCGGAGACGCATACGAAGACAGCGAAGGAATAGCGACATGGCCGGGTGGTTCCCTGACAATAAGCGGCGGCGCGCAAGTCAAGGCGGAAGGCGGTTCAACTGCGGATACAGAGTTCGCGCACGCGGCTATCGGCTGTGAGGTCAGCGAAATCGTCATAAAGGACAATTCAAGCCTGACCGCCTCGGCAGTCAGCAATAAGGGAATACTTAACGTAGGACTTAATATGAATAGTGAAGCTGCCGATGATAACGGCACAACATATAATGGCAGAATTAAGCTTGAAAACAACAGTTCTCTCACGGTAAGGGCAGCAAACACGGAATGTAAATACGGTATTTATCAGGCCGACGGACCGTTCGAGGGCCCCATAAAAACAGAAACAGACGATACCTGCACCATTACCTCGGACGCGGGCGTGGCGGGATTTGCCAATCTTAAAGGAGTAACGGCATTGTCGGAAGGAAATGTCGCGACATTTGACGGTGAACAAGGATTTTACACCGACGCGGACGGTCATATTGCAAAGAAATTATCCTTCTATCCCAACAGCGCGTTTAATATTACATATGAAAACAACGCGGCAGCCGTAACCGCTCCGGAGGGAAATTACACTGTTATATTCGCCGCGTATGACAACGGCGCGCTTGCGGACGTTAAGATTGAGAAAGTGAACGTCGGCGCGGAGAGAACAGCGTCGGTACCTGCGCCCGAAGGCTTTGATGCGGACGGCAAAACGGTAAAGGTAATGCTCTGGGGCAGCATGAAAAATATATATCCTCTTTGCGCCAACGCGGAACGCGCGGAATAAACCACAGGTGGGCGAGGCAGACGGGCGGATAATATCCGCCCCTACAAACGCAGCCGGACGGCGATGTGCCGTCCGGCTTAAATGGTTATTAAAATTCAGTGAATATCACGGGGTTGCACAGAGGGATCATTTTGTCGTGCTCCCAGACGAACAGCTTGGCCTCGGCCGCGGTCGGCGCGTTTTCGAAGCTGAATGCGAGCGAGAGCTTCTCGCCGCTGTTTATGAACGCGTTTTGCACATCCGCGTCAATCATAACGCCGTCGCTGTCATATAGCGCCATTATAATATCCGCGTCGGCGTCGGCGGCGTTGTTGGCAATGCTCGCGATAAACGCGGCGCTGCTTCCGCCCGTAATGCTGTCGGTTATCTCGGCATCTATCCCGCCGATCTTGAAATCATACGCGTTATAGGCATAATCGTAAACCGAAAATTCAAGTGTCTCCTCATTCAGATCTGTTATATCAAGCGTTATTTCCGCCTCTTTTTGAGCCTTGACCGCCGCGCTTACCATGTTGCTTCCGTCATTTGCCATGGCGCCCATCAGATAGCGGTTATCGCTTGCCTTAAACGACGCGTATTTTTTGCCGTTTTCTTCATAAATTCTCGGTTCTTTTATCTCGGGCAGCTCGGAGTCGATATAAAACTTATACGTCTTTTCCTCGGTTCTGCTTTTGCCTCCGCACACGAATTTTCCTGAAAGGACCGCAGTATAGTCGCCTTCGGGAAGACCGAGTCCATTCAATGAAATATTCTCAAAGTAATCATTAATTTCACTCTGGCGGCACAGACCGTCGTTACGCTTCTTCTCATACACGACATTGCCGCCCGAGTCTTTGACGGTCAAGGTCGTGTCAACGAGGGTGCGCAGCATGCGCACTCTTACCCGATAGCCCGTGTCGATCATGCCCGATATGCCAACATAGCTTTCACTTTCATACCCGCTTTTATCCTCGTCGCCGCTCACAAACAAGTTTGTGCCGAGTACATTGGAATTAAATCCGATATAACCGTTCGCGGCGCTGCCGCCCTCCTCAAAGTACGAGGGAGAAAACGCGTCAAACGCCATCCAGTCGCCGTAAAATCCCGTGTAGGGCATGTTCGCTTTTGTCACCGAACCGTCCTTCGCACTTAAGGTTATATAACCGTCCACCCAAAAGCCGTTTGTGAATATTTCCTTATTTTCCGCGGTCTGCTCGCCGTTTAGAGTGATTTTTATGCTTACCTCTGTTTCGCCGTTTGCGGGAACGGTCACACTTCCGGGGGTTTCTACATCGGTGATCTCAAGCGGAACCGAGCCGGAGATCATATTTTCGCCGTTTTTGCTTTCATATCCGTCGGTAAGCGCGCAAATCGATATATCGTCGTAGGTCACGTCGCTATTCGTCAGGTTCTCGGCTGTGAAGTTAAGCGTTATCTCGTCGCCGAGCATATCGCCGAGACTGAGCTTTGACTTGCCGCTGTCGCCCTTCAGGATCACTGGGATCGTCAGTGCGTCTTGCAAATTCGCGAGGCCCGCGCCCTGCTTGCGCGGCGATATGGGAAGCTTCTTTTCCTCGTCGCTGAATATAATGCTCGCCGAGCTCATCAAAATGTTTTCCATAAGCGCGACCTTATCCGCTCCCGCAGCCTCGGGGTATTCAGCCTCGACAAAATCACTCATCAGCGCCATAGCGCCGGTTATATGCGGAGCCGCCATGGACGTGCCGTTATTGTTTTCGTATTCGTCACCGTTGACCGACGACAGAATATGGCCGCCCGGCGCGGTGATCTCGGGCTTTAACTCAAGACTTGAACCGGTCGCCCAGTTGCTGAAATAGGATATGCCCGCATCGGGAAATTCCTCGTAGAGAGTGCATATTTCCGCGTCGGTCTTAAACCGCTTGTCCTCGGCGTTTATCAGCTTATCACCGTATGATCTGCGCACCACCAGACCGGGTATTTCATCGCTCACGGTATGCAGTCTGCCGTCGATCTCGTCGTTTTCCACAAATATCATTCCCACGGCTCCGCAATCTAAAAGATACCTGCTTGTTATTCCGCTGTTTAAAACAGAGATAACGATCTTTCCTTTCACAACATCCTCGGGCGGAGTTGTCTCGCTGCCCACATACACATAGTCATAAAACTTATCCGAGAATTTTTTGAAAAACAGCTCGCTGTACACCGCCTTGTCAACGACGATCTTCTCTCCGTCGGCGAGTGTTATTCCGCCGCCTATGAGCCATCTCTTGTCCGTGTCGCACGACGCGACCGTGGTCGACGCCGAGCAGAATGCCGGATAATTAATATAGCTGTAATCGGGGTTTTCGGCGGTCTCGTCATATCTGTCCTCATTTCCGGCGGCGCTGATGACCGCAATTCCCGCGTTTCTCAGGTTATCGCAGGCGGTCGTGTACATCGGAGAATCCGCCAGCGATGAGCCCAAGCTAATATTGACCGCGCACACATTCATTTTCGCCGCGTCGTCCATAGCGGCGAGGATTATGGAGTTATATGTGCCGCCTTCCGAGTCGGCAATTTTCATCAAGACGAGCTGAGCCTCGGGCGCGACGCCGGAGAATGTTGTTCCCTCAAATACACCGTTCTTGCCCGCCGCGATGCCCGCCACATGAGTGCCGTGCGACAGCTGAGGGTAATACACATCCGCGTCATTGTCGCCATAATCATAGGCGAACGGAATCTTCGCGTTTTTATAAACCTGATTTGCCTCAGCCTTCGCGTTAAGCTCGTTATTTTCGATAAGATCTTTTACATAGCTTTTAGACAATCTCGGGTCTTCCGCGGTCGATGAGAAAAATTCGTGAACGGCATCAAATCCCGCGTCTATGATCGCCACGGCTTGCCCGCTGCCGTTATAGCCGTTGTCATACATCGCCTGCGCGTTCATCATCTGCGCGCCAAAGCCGGGCGCGCTTTCTCCGTCCGAGGCGGGCTGAACGGGAAATTCGACCGCTTCGGATATATACACGTTTTTGACGCCGTCGATCGACTTTATTTTTTCAATGTCGCTCTCGCGTGCCTCCATTGAAAATCCGTTAAAAACGCTTGTGTAGGTAAAGCCTTTGTCCGCGTCCGCACCCGAGCGTCTTTTGACCGCCGACTTGACCTTGTGCTGCGCGCTCAAAAGCCGCGCCTCGGTATCCTTTGCCTCGTCGGTTTTTAAAAACTCTGACGCGCCCATCAAAGCGGCGTCTTTGGTTCCGAGAAGCGGAGTGCCCTCGGTCTCGACTATAAGCGTAACTTTTTCGTCCTCTGCCAACACGGGCATGTTTACCGCTCCGAAAAGCAGCAGCGCCGACAAAATTGCCGAAGTTATTTTTTTATGCATAATATCCGTCCCTTCAGAATTTATCGTGTATATTATAACACAAAACTTTGCTGCTGTCTATTCCGCTTTTGCGAAATAACGCATGTTTGGAAGTGGTTTTTGGATTATGACCGACACGCCGTATATTCAGGTGCGAAAAGCTGATTTTTTGACGTAAAACTCCTGTTTGCGGGCGCAAACAAATTTGAAATTTTCCGAGAGCTGTGATATAATTGTTATGGTATTATGTTTTTTAAGCAGTTAATATAAATCTATAATACAACAGAGGTCAAAATTATGAGGCGCTTTAAGAAAATTTTATCATGTGTTATCTCGGCGGTCATGGCGGTATCGCTTGTTCCCGCGGGAGCTTTCGCCGCTTCGGAGGACGGAACAAAAATCACCGCCATAGCCGCAACGGAGTCGTCTGTTTTGAGCGAAACACCCGACATAAAACAACCGTCGGGAAGCGGACTGCCGTTTGCCGACGTCAGCCCCTCGGACTGGTACTATGACGCGGTTTGCGAAGCGTATAACAAAGGTATTGTAAAAGGCGTGAGCGGCACCAACTTCGACCCCGACATAGCTATGACGCGTGGCATGCTCGTGACGATAATCGGACGCATGGAAAACGCACAGTCAAACGGAGTCTTAATGAGCGACGTTGACCCGAACGAATATTACGCGCCGTATGTGGCTTGGGCGGTCGAAAACGGCATTGTGACAGGCTTTGAGGACGGCACGTTCAGAACGGAAGAAAACGTGACGCGCGAGCAGACCGCGGTGATACTCTACAGATACGCGCAATATAAGGGCGCGGATGTTTCGCAATACGAGAACGCGGATATATCGAGTTTCACTGACGCGGCTAAGATCAGCGAGTACGCTTTGTCCTCAATTAAATGGGCGTGCGGAACGGGAATTATAGGCGGCTATCCCGACGGTAGTCTTGCTCCCGCGGCGAGCATAACCCGCGCGGAGTTCGCGGCGATACTCGCTCGGTTCGAGCCGCAAAGCACCGCAGTCGACTACTCCGACGCGGCAAACTGGGCGTATTTTGAAAACGGTGATACCGACAAGACCGCCGACGTGTTC
>CANQQS010000086.1 GCA_947626045.1 uncultured Clostridia bacterium
AATCATTGCGGATTTGATTTTGATATGATTTTGTGGGTTCTTATCATCATCATTATCGTAAGCTTTACATGCGGCTGTAACGGCTGCGGCGGCTGCAACAGCTGCGGCGGCTGTAATTGACAGCGCCCAGACCGCCCTTAAGGGCGGTCTTTTTTATGTCAGCTTTTTTACAATTTTCAACTTTTTCCCAAAATTTCTAAAAAAGACTTGATTTTATTTCCAGAATATGGTAATATTATCTCGAAATGGAAAATATTTCCATATTTGTATACTAATGGGAGGAAAGTGTTATGAATAACAAAATATCAATTCTTGTAGCGGACGACAACAAGGACGTCAGGGAAGAGCTTTGCGAGTACATAACGGCTCAGCAGGATATGCACCTCGCGGCTGCGGCGGCTGACGGTGAGGAGGCGTACGAGATGATACTAGAAACGCGTCCCGACGTGGTTATCCTCGATCTCATCATGCCAAAGCTCGACGGAGTGGGTGTTCTCAAAAGACTCGGTGCGTCGCCGCTGCCGAAGCGTCCGAAAATAATAATATACTCCGCGTCGTCGGTGGCTATAAATATGGCTGCCACGGTTACGCCGACAGCAGACTACTGCCTGCTGAAGCCGCAGAGTCCCGAACGCGTATGCGAGGCGGCGCGCGACCTTACGGCATCGGTAACGGTGTCAAAGATACCCGTCGCGGCAAAGCTCAGTGCCGCGGCGGAAGCCAAAAACGAGCCTGCCGACCTTGAAACTGTCGTTACCGATTTTATACATGAGCTGGGCGTTCCCGCGCATATTAAGGGGTACCAGTATATACGCAGCGCGATTATGATGGTTGTGGAAAATATGGATTTGCTTAATTTTATCACGAAGCAGCTCTACCCCGAAATCGCGAAGGCTTACGGCACAACGGCGAGCCGCGTTGAAAGAGCGATAAGACATTCGATCGAGGTCGCGTGGAGCCGCGGCAAGCCGGAGGTTATGAATGAAATTTTCGGCTACACAATTCACACCGGCAAGGGTAAACCGACAAATTCGGAGTTCATTGCCATGGTCGCCGACAGAATACGCCTCACGCTGAAGTGACGCGGTTGTTTTAAAATTCTGTAAAGAACGGTTTATTGAAACGTAACATTATTTATGATAAAATATATCCGCCGCAGAATTGCGGCGGATAACGGGAGCGGCGGCGACTGTTCCGACACCTCTACAGTAAGGGGGTGCTTTTTATGGATTTTAATATTTTACTTAACCTGATTGAATTACTTATAATATACGAAATTATTAAAAGCATAAGAAAATAGTCGCCCCGCCTGCCATGGAGCGACTATTCATTTAATTGTACCATTGCGGAACGGTCAAAACCGCTCTTTGTTATCTTTAATATATCATATCCTGCTCATTTTGTCAATTCTTTTCTTCAAGATATTCCTTAAATTTACCGATATGTTCTGACGCGGCGGTGACCACATCGGCGCTCACCTTAAAATCCGTCGGGTTAAGCAGCTCATCCGTCACCTCTTGAACCGGCAGACTTCCCGATTTGTATATTTTACCCGTCACGCCCGCCTCGCGCAGCGCGTCCTCGGTTTTTTGCGAATACGATACAGCCGCGAACGGTATACCCATACGCGCGGTGAGTACGCACGCGTGCAGACGCACGCCGAGCATTGCAGCGCAGCGTTTCATCGCGCAAAGCATGCCGCTTATCGTTTCATATCGTATAATTTCGGCTTTGTCACCCTCGCGCATTGTTTCCTTTATGCGTTTTGCGGCGAGAAGGTCGTTTTCCATGCCGCCGTCAAAGCACAAAATCAATGCTTTACCGCTCGTTTCCGCTATATATCGGTCGGCGATTTCTGCCAGCGCGTCACAGTCAGCCGTGCCGCGCACCGCTATGCCGAGCAGGTTTTCGTTTTTCACGTCGGGTATCATATCGTCCGGCAGCGAAAACACAATATCCGGTCGGCACACCGCATTCTTTTCGGGGAAATGGCGATTCATATATTCGAGCGACCGCGCGTCGCGCACCGTCACAAAATCAAGCTGCGACAGGTGCTTTTTTACAGCCGTCTCCCCTATTTTATTCGTGAATGGTCCGATGTTGCAGCTTATCACCGCGCGCCGCGGCGCGTACTTTGCCTCGCGCCGTGCATCGCGCAGACGATACGCCGCGCCCAATGTGTTATATATAACAAATCCCGAACCCGTCACCTTCAAATACACGTCGAAGCCGCTTTTCGCCTGTGTGTACCGCGCGTTTTCAATATTTATTTCACACGACGGAACGTAAAGCTCATGCTCGTTAAGTCCGCGCGCGGCGAGTGTGAGCATTAAGTCGTCGCCGAAATTGCGGTCAAAGTAGCCGTCGAGAAGTATTTTCATTCTTGCCGCCTCCCGCCGTACAATTTAATCAGTGTTATTTTCACGCCGAGCGGAGCGTAAAGCATCGCGGTAAGGAACAGTCTGCGCTTCACGCCGCAGCATCGCTTTAACGCCTCCCGTACATAGCCCTTAAATTCGCCGCCCGTAAGCATATCCCTTACGGCTTTGCTTTTGGCGCAGTCAGCCGCGCTGTACGACAGAACCATAGCTGCGGTGTACGCCGCCGCGCTTTTCATATCGTACGGCGCGGAAGCTGTGTAGTCGCGGAACAGCAAACGAAGTCCTGCGAGACGCTCGTCCGCGTTTTTATGGAGGTGGCTCGTTTCGCTTTGGTAATAGAGGTACAGCAGGTCGGGAATAAACGTCACGCGCTTTACGCGGCTTATAAGCTCCAGATTAAACAGCAAATCCTCTGAAAAATATTTTTTTGTGTCCCTAAACCGAAGCGCGCCGACCGCTTCTTTTTTTATCAGCTTGTTGCACACCTCGTAGCTGTGGCGGCACGTCGAAAAATATTTATCCGTGTACGCGCCGCGGTCGGTTATTTCAACCGTCTCGTCAAGCAGTGGAAGCTGTACCCTGCCACCGCCGGGGTAAATGTCAAATATGTTGCACTGCACAACGTCCGCGCCGTTACTCTTTGCCGCCGCGTACATTTTTTCGAGCATATCCTTTTCAATCTCGTCGTCAGCGTCAACGAACGCGTAATACTCCCCCGACGACGCGTCCATACCCTTATTGCGGGCGTAACCCTGACCGCCGTTCGGCATTGTATAAAGGCGGATGCGGTCGTCGCCGAACGATGTCACAATATCGGCAGTACCATCGGTCGAGCCGTCGTTTACGACGATTATCTCAATATCCGCGAGCGTCTGCGCCGTCACGCTTTTAATGCAGCGTTCTATCGTTTTTTCGCCGTTGTAAACGGGTATTATAACGCTTACTTTCGCCATACCTTCCGCCTCCTTTGCTTTTCCTTACTTCATTTTACCATTTCACGGCGTGAAATTCAATACGTATACGCGAAAAGTTCGCGGTCTTATTGACTGCCATTGAACTTTATGATATACTTTATTATGTATAATTATGTTAAAGGAGGACGCGCGAAATGGAAGTCACGCTCAGCATCATCGTACCCGTATACAACGTGTGCGGCTATCTCAGAGACTGCATTGACAGTATTCTTGCGCAGTCCTTTACCGATTTTGAGCTTATACTCGTTGACGACGGTTCTACCGACGGCAGCGGTGAAATATGCGACGAATACGTAAAGCGTGACAGCCGCATAAAAGTCATACACAAGGAAAACGGCGGCGTTGTGAGCGCGCGCAAGGCGGGTATTTCCGCCGCAAAGGGATTATATGCGGGCTACGTTGACGGAGACGACTGGATAGAAAAGGATATGTACGAAAAAATGGTGCATTATATGAGGAAGTACGGCTGCGACCTCGTAATGTGCGATATAGTGCATGAAAGCAAGGCTTTGCCGCTCTCATCGGGCGGTACGCGCGCCGACCTCGACGGCGGATATTACAACCACGAAAAACTGAAGGAGAAGATTTTCCCGAACATGATTTACGCGGGACAATTTTACGAGTTCGGCGTATACCCCGTTATATGGAACAAGCTTTACAAGCGTGAAAAACTCATCAAGCACCAGTCTGCTGTTGACGCGCGCATTAAAACAGGCGAGGATGCGGCGTGCGTGTACCCGTATCTTTTGAGTTGTGAAAGTGTTTACTTTATAAAGGATATGTCGCTTTACCATTACCGCCGCTCGGAAAACTCCATGACATCGGCATACGACAGCATGTACTTCGAGCGGTTCAAAACGCTGTACGATTTCTTTTCCGCATCGGATATTGCGTCGTCGCCTTACTCGAAGCAGCTCGATTATTATTACGCGTACCTTGTAAAGACGAGCGTAAGCAACGAGCTTAAACCGCGAAGCGGTCTTACGTTCCGCCAGAAGCTCAGCAACATACATGAAATATGCGACTTTACGCGGCGCGAGGGTTTCGCGGACAATCTCGAAATTTCCGAGTTTCACCACAGGCTTTATTTCAATCTTCTGAAACGCTCAAGGTCGCTGTCACTCGTAATCTGCATATATATAACAAAGTTTGTGCAAAGGCTTTGCGGGAGGAGAAGATGAAAAATTCCCACGTTAAATCCGGCTTTGTTCTTTCATACGTGTCAATCGGCGTACAAAGCGTTATAAGCATCGTTTACACGCCCGTAATGCTCCGTCTTCTCGGTCAGAGCGATTACGGGCTTTTACAGATTGCAATGAGCGCGATAGCGCATCTCGGCATTTTGAGCTTTGGTTTTTCCGGCTCGTATTTAAGATTTTACTCGTCCTACCACGCGCGCGGTGACAAAAAAGCGATTGCATCCTTAAACGGCATGTACGCGTCAATATTCACCGCGGTGTCGCTTATCGCACTTTTGGCGGGCTTTACCGTGACGGCTTGCTCCGACCTTATATTCTCCGCGTCAATGAGTGCGGCTGAAACGGGACATTTGCGGCTGCTGCTCGGAATTATGACGGTAAATCTCGCGCTTTCGTTCCCGTGCAGCGTGTTCGACGCGTACATCACGGCGCACGAGCAGTTCACATTCCAGAAATCGCTTGTGATATTGACGGCGTTTTTAAACCCGATGCTGACTTTTCCGCTGCTTCTGCTCGGCAAGGGCAGCGCGGCTGTCGCGGTATGTATGACGCTTATTACGTTTATAAAGCTTGCCGCGAGCGGCTTTTACTGCGTGAAAAAGCTTCGCATGGAGTTTTCGTTTAACTTTGATACCGCGCTGTTTAAAAAGCTGTGCGGCTTTTCGTTTTTTGTTTTTTTGAATATCATTTCCGACCAGGTAAACTGGAACGCCGGAAACACCATTCTCGGCATAGTGAGCGGCTCGGACGAGGTGACGCTGTATTCGCTCGGTATGCAGTTTAACACGTATTTTTTGACGTTTTCATATGCGCTGTCGTCGCTGTTCGCGCCGAAGGCGTACAGGATAGCCGTAAACAAACGCGCCGCGCCGCTTCTTGATAAGCTGTTCGCGCGGTTCGGAAGGCTGCAGCTTGCCGTTATGGGGTATATTTTCCTCATGCTCGCCGCGGTCGGCAAACCGTTTATGCGCATGTGGTCGGGACTTGACAGCGACATCCCTTACTACACCGCGATGATACTCATTACGCCGCTCCTTATAACCTCCACGCAGTCTATCGCGATTGAAATTCAGAGGGCTAAGGATATGCACCGTTTCAGGAGCGTTTTATACATACTTATTGCAGCCGTCAACATTGCCATAAGTATTCCTCTGTCACTGCGGTTCGGCGCGATTGGCTGCGCGGTCGGAACGTGCGTGTGTCTTATCGCGGGAAATATCGTGATAATGAACGTCTATAACCACACGCGTGTCGGACTTAATATGAAGCGTTTCTGGACGGAGCTTTTAAAACTCGTTCCCGCGTTCGTTCTTCCGTCCGCATGCGCGGCACTTCTGCACACGTTTACTAAAGCGGATATTTTGCATATCGCCGTGTCGGCTCTTATCCTTACCGCGGTGTACGTGCCGTCGGTGTGGTTCTTGGGAGTAAGAAAGGACATAAAAAGAATACCGTCCGCATAAGCGGACGATATTTTTTAATACCACGAAATTGAATCGTACACATGGTCTATGTATTTACTGTAAATATTTTCGTATTTGGAATCGTAATGGTACTCAAAGCCTCTTATCTTACCGTCCCTAAGCGAATAATACGCGTAATGGAATTTTGAACTGTCGAGCACCGATATTGCCATATAGTCGTCCTGGCACACCTGGTATGTAATCTTACCATTATAGTGACTAAGAAATATATCCATCACCTGTTGGGATGTTTGTCCGTGTGTGTTCATCGCGCCGCATATGCGCATTACCGCGCTGCCATCCGGAGATTTCAGTGAAGACAGTATCTCGTTTTGCGGTTCGTAAAACGCGACAAAGTGCGACGGGTAATCACATCCGAAATTATAGTCGCTGCTCGCAAACCACAGGTATGACGGGTTTTCCACCGGTGCGTTCGCCGCTGTGTTAGCCTGTGCATTTGCCGGTGTGTTCGCCGCTGTCGACGGCGCCTTGGTAACCGGCGGCACGGTCGGTGCGGGCGGTGAAGTGGGCTCGGGCGGCAAGGTGGGCTCAGGCGTTTCCTCAGGCTTTATTGTCGCATAAGATTCCGGCGTCTGAGTATTCTTCGTTTCTTCCTCAACCAAGGCATTTTGAGAATTATTATCCTTCGGCTGAATAAAGTTGTTCCTGAAAACAAAGAATGTAATAATTCCTCCTATGAGCGCGACAATAATTATTACAAGCACCACAATCAGCGTCGTGTCTGAATGGTTACTTTTAGTTTTAATATTATCATATATCGTTTCCGATGATTCTGCATACTGCGGCTGTTCCGCGTCGTAAGCGTTATCGGACACGTCAAGCCGCTGTCCGCATTTTCCGCACACCGTATTATCCCCGTAAACGGGTGCGCCGCAATTCGTGCAATAGCCGGAAGGTATTTTTATATCTTCGTTTTCAACTATATTTCCGCAATTCGCGCAAAACTTTGCGTCATCGGGTATCCGCTCGCCGCAGTATTTGCATATCATATCTGCCGTTCTCCTTTTTCGCAGGCTTTTTATCTCCAGCCTTTTGATTTTTCGTAATTGGCTATTATATTTTTGTTTTGAAGCTCAATACTGTTAAACTGCGCCTCGGCGTCGCTTTGAGACGTATATCTCGGAGTGTACCATGTTTTCTTTGAGAAATAATCCCTGTACTCCTGCAAAGTAAATATGTAACCGTGGCGCGCGTAAAGCTCGTTCAGGAGCAGGCGCGTTTCCGCCTGTGAAAGCTTTGACAAATCGCTTTCCGTTATCAACTTTGTGTCGAGCGCAAACATATATTCCGATACGCCGGGATTTGTGTTCACGCTGCTATTTACAGGCTGTGCCGGAGGCACGGTAGGCGCGGGCGGTGAAGTGGGCTCAGGCGTCTTGGCGGGTGTCGGCGTGTTGATTGGTTTTGGCGTTTTTTCGGAATTTGAGGTCTTATCGTTCTTTTTCTGCTCTTCAACCAAAGCATTTTGAGAATTGTTGTCCTTCGGCTGAATAAAGTTGTCCTTGAAAACAAAGAACGCGATAATTCCGCCTATGAGCGCGACAATAACTATTATAAGCACTACAATCAGCGTTGTGTTTGAACCATTCTTTTTTTCTGTGGCATCAGAATATATAGCTTCCGATTGTTCCACATACTGCGGCTGTTCTGTGTCATAAGCGTTATCGTACGCGTCAAGCCGCTGTCCGCATTTTCCGCACACCGTATTATCCCCGTAAACGGGCGAGCCGCAATTCGGACAATAGCCGGAAGGCATTTGTATATCCTCGTTTTCAACTATATTTCCGCAATTCGCGCAGAACTTTGCGTCATCGGGTATCCGCTCGCCGCAGTATTTGCATATCATATCCGTGCTCCCCCTTCCGTAACACGCTTACATTATGCGCGCGCCGCAATAAGCGCAGAACGCGGCGCCTGAGCCGTTCGGTCTGCCGCAGTTGGGGCAGAATGCCGCCGGTGCTGCGGACTGCGGCTCGGCGTTATTTTGTTCGGGCTGCGGCTCGGGCTGATACGGTCGCTCAACGCGGTACTGATCGTCAACCTGATACGGCTGCTGCTGATATTGCGGAGCGGGCGGCGCGTTTAGCATGTCAAGCTCTTTCCTGCGCGCGTCTATCTCCTCATCCTTTGCGTCTATGGCAGCACAAAGCTGCTCAATCTCGTCATAACCCTTCAGCGCTCCCGCCTTATATATTTCGTATACCTTATAGCCTATTTGCCCTATGATGCTGTTTTTATCTCTTTCGAGTCCCGATATTATACCGTTAATCCTCGATTTCTCAACCATGGTTTTCGAGCCTGTGGCGATGGAATTTACTCCCTTATTAATACCGTCAAGCATTCTGTCAAATATGTCAGCCATTTTGATTACCTCCGTATCACTTAAATTATTTTATACGCCGCATAATTTTACGGTTTATTATTCTATGATTATACCATTATTATATCTTTTTTTCAAGTACATTTAAGAACATAATTTCAAAGCGTTACCCCGTCCTTAAAGATTGAAATTTCGCGGTAACCGTTTTTCTCGTTATTCGTCCTTTCACCGCTTGCAACGGAGAGTATGTAATCCACAAATTCCTCCGTCAAATCCGCGCCGTCAATAATCGGGCCGGCGTTAAAATCTATCCAGTGCGGCTTTTTCTCCGCAAGCGGAGTGTTCGTCGCGACCTTTACCGTAGGCACGGGCGCGCCCACCGGCGTGCCGCGTCCGGTCGAGAACAAAATCATGTGACAGCCCGACGCGGTAAGGTTCGTGACGGCTACAATGTCGTTACCGGGACCCGTCAGAAGGTTAAGACCCTTGTTTTTGACGTGTTCGCCTATGCTTATAACGTCAGCCACATTCGCGCTGCCCGACTTTTGCACACAGCCGAGCGACTTGTCCTCAAGCGTCGTTATGCCGCCCTTTTTATTGCCGGGTGACGGGTTCTCGTACACGACCTGCCCGTGACGTGTGAAATAGTCCTTGAAGTCGTTTATGAGGTGAACGGTTTTATCAAACACTTCTTCATTTACGCATCGGTTCATAAGAATCGTTTCCGCGCCGAACATCTCCGGCACCTCCGTTAAAACCGTACTCGCACCCATTGCAATAAGTGCGTCGGACGCGCGTCCTATGAGCGGGTTCGCGGTAAGTCCCGAAAAACCGTCGCTGCCGCCGCACTTCAAGCCTATAACAAGCTCGTCAGCACCGCATTCCTCGCGTTTGAATTTCTTTGAATACTCCACAAGCTCGCCGATAAGCTCCATACCCTTTTCAATCTCGTCATCGTAATCCTGAGCCGACATGAATTTTACGCGCTCGTCGTCCGTTTCGCCCAAAACATCACGAAATACGGGTATGTTGTTGTTTTCGCAGCCCAAGCCCAGCACAAGCACGCCCGCGGCGTTTGGGTGGTTCACAAGACCCTTTAAGACAGCCTGCGTCGTTTTTTGGTCGTCGCCGAGCTGCGAGCAGCCGAACGGGTGAACGAAATTAAATATGCCGTCGCACTCGCCCGCGTACTTTTTGTTTGCCTCGCGCGCAAGTATTTCCGAGGTTTTGTTCACGCAGCCGACGGTGTTCACAATCCAGATTTCGTTGCGTATACCGACGCTGCCGTTTTTTCTGCGGTAGCCAAGGAAAGTTTTAGTGTCCCTCGGTTTTAGTGTCCCCGGCTTCGGCGCGTACGTGTATTTTAGTGTCCCCTCGAGATTGGTTTTCACGTTGTGCGTGTGGACATGCTCGCCCTTTTTTATGCCGCACGCGGCGTGACCTATACTGTAGCCGTACTTTATAATATCGTCGCCCTTTTTTATATCGCAAAGCGCGGTTTTGTGTCCCCGCATTTCGCCGTCGAGCATTACGGCTACGTTGTCATTTTCGTTTATTTTAAGAGTTCTCATTACAATATTTCCTTTAACACTTCGCGAACGCCCTTTGCTTCCATTTCGGCGATGTACTTTTCCACACTCGGCAGAAGGTACGTCAGATCCTCGTCCCAGTAATCGGCGCGCTTTAATATTTCAGCCGCCGACTCGGTTTTCATAAACGCCGTGATTTCCGCGTCGTCGTTCGCCTCGTCGGTGCGGTAGAACATTATGAGCGCGGCAAGCGCGAACACGAGCCGCTTCGGTTCTTTGCCGTAACGCTTTATATACTCCTGTATGCTCGGCAGCACGCGCACCTTGAATTTCGATACGGAATTAAGCGCGATACTCAATAGATAGTGCTTTATAAATGGATTTTTGAAGCGCTCAATTACGTTGTTCGCGAACGCGCAAAGCTCCTCTTTCGGGAGGTCGAGCGTCGGTATGATTTCTTCGAATATGCCGTCATGCACGAATTTGTATGTGTCCGCGTCGTTCATCATTTCACCGACCGTTTCAAGTCCCATAAGCCGCGCCGCAAGCACCGACATGGTGTGCGCGCCGTTTAGTATGCGGACCTTGCGCTTTTTGTACGGCGTAACGTCGTCCGTCCACAGCACGTTAAGACCAATCTTGTGGAACGGAATTTCCTCCGCGTACTTTTTTTCGCCCTCTATGACCCACAGGTGGAATATTTCGGCGGTGTCAATCACGTTGTCGCGGTAGCCGTAGCTCTTTTCCATTTCCACCGCCGTGTCGCGCGGATAGCCGGTAACAATTCTGTCAACGAGCGTGTTCGTGAAGTGATTTTCTTCGTTCACCCACTTTACGAACGCATCGCCGTAGCCCCAGTCGGACGCGTATTTTAAAACGCACTCCTTGAGGTTGTCGCCGTTTTTGTCTATAAGCTCGCACGGCAGCAGCACAAAGCCATTAAGTCCCGCGTCGAACCGCTTCTTCATAAACATCGTGAGCCGTCCGGGGAACGTAGTACCGTTAAAGTCGTCCGCGCTGTCGCCCTGTCTGTACTCGATGCCCGCCTCTGTGGTGTTTGACACGATAAAGCGAAGGTCGGGATTTAACGCACACGCGAAAAACTCATCCGTTTGGTCGTATGGGTTAATGCAGCGCGTCACGCAGTCAACGACGCGCGTTTCCTCCGTCGCCTTGCCGTCAAGCAGTCCGCGAAGGTATAGCGTGTAAAGTCCGTCCTGCGCGTTTATCATATCGCTCAGTCCCTGCGGGAGCGGCTGCGCCACGACAACGCCGTAGTCGCCGCCGTTTTCCTTGTTAAGGCGGTCAATCATCCAGTCGACAAAGCCGCGGAGGAAGTTGCCTTCGCCGAATTGCAGCACACGCTCCGTGTGCTTCTGTAGGGATGGGGTGCGTTTTAGTAGTTCCATTGTTATTTTCTCCTTTTTAGTGGGGTGGATTATGGTTGAGATGCGCCAATGTGGGACGTCGGGGCGCCGTCCCCTACACCCGTAATTGTAAAATTTTGCGCCGTAGGGGCTGGCGCCCTCGACAGTCCGTTTCCGTGGGGGCGATCCTTGCGGTCGTCCGTAAAACCCCTCAGTCACACTACGTGTGACAGCTCCCCTAGTAGGTGAACGACGCTTTAGCGTCGTAGGCGTGTTGCGTAGCAACAAACGCCGTAGAAAGGGGAGCCATACGGCGTGCGGCGCATATCGTGAACCTCCCCTACTAGGCGAACGATGCTTTAGCATCGTAGGCATGTTGCGCAGCAACAAATGCCGTAGCAAAGAGGTGGCGCCGAAGGCGTCGGAGGGGTTTTATACCGCCGATGTGCCTCATTTACATATCAAAATACCGTACCGCGTTATTATAGCAAATATCCTGTACAATTTTGCCGAGTATGTCATAATCCTGCGGGAATTCGCCGTTCTCTACCCATGTGCCGAGCAGGTTACACATTATGCGTCTGAAATACTCGTGGCGCGTGTACGACAGGAAGCTGCGCGAGTCGGTGAGCATACCGACAAATCGGCTCAGTGCGCCGAGGTTCGCGAGCGCCTTCATCTGCTCCGTCATGCCGTCGCGCTGGTCGTTGAACCACCAGCCGGAGCCGAA